>CAZGFK010000108.1:0-2567 GCA_964524815.1 uncultured Oscillospiraceae bacterium | reverse complement strand
GGATATAATAATCGCGATAGAATTTTTATAAGGAGAAAACAAAAATGGATATAAAGGACATCTTGAAAACCTGTGACCATACCCTCTTGCGTGTGGATTGCACGAGCGGCGAGATTCGCGCTCTGTGCGACCAGGCGATTAAATATAACTGCGCCAGCGTTTGCATTCCGCCTTGCCATGTTGCGGGGGCAAAGCGCTATGTCGGTGATAAGCTCGCCATCTGCACGGTCATCGGCTTCCCTAACGGCTATATGACCTCTGCCGCCAAGGCCTACGAAGCCGAGGACGCTGTGAATAACGGCGCGGACGAAATCGACATGGTTATTAACCTCTCCATGGTTAAGGACGGCTGCTGGGACGCTGTTAAAAATGACATTACTGCCGTTCGCGAGGCTACGCGCGGCCATATTCTCAAGGTTATAATCGAGTGCTGCCTTTTGACCGAGGAAGAAAAGGTTAAAATGTGCGAAATAGTTTCTGCTTGCGGCGCGGATTATATCAAGACCTCCACCGGTTTTTCCAAGGGTGGTGCAACGCGCGAGGATGTTAAGCTCATGCGCACCAATTGCCCGGCAAGCGTGAAGGTCAAGGCTGCCGGCGGCATATCCAGCCTTGTCGATGCCGAGGACTTTATCAATCTCGGCGCGGAGCGTCTCGGCACGAGCCGCATTGTCAAGCTCGCCATGGAGCAGGAAAAGGCCGAAGGCGCACCGAACGAGAATTATTGATTTATTGATTATCTTTTTGCTGCTCGCTGCCGTATTTTGCGGCGGCGAACGCGCGCCTTAACCCCGTACACAGCCACATTCCCGGCGCGCTCAAGCAAAGCCATATCAGCGTAAAGCGCGGGCAGATTTGCCCCAATAGGTCAAAGCGCTGTGCCGAGTAGTCCCATACCTGCATACCCAGCATGAGGTTCACCGCGCACCCCGTGAAAAACTCCACGGTCGTTATCGCGGCGGCGCTGAGTATACATTTTCGTACAAGGCTCACCGGCGCTCGACTGATGATGTACATCAGCATGAAGCACGCGCCCCCGCAAATGAGCATCGTCCAGTGCGTCCACCCGCGCCAAAGCACTTCCAGCGCGCCGTACAGTATCCCGCCCAGCATGAAAACCGCCGCATATTCCGCCATACCGTGTGTCACTCCGTCCGTTGTCGATATATCTATAGCATTTCCGCTCGAACGGGTTTTATCACGCGGCAAATGTACTTTTTGATAGGGGAAAACCGATGGAAAACACCGCCACGCTCAAGGTTATAAATAAATACAGAGCACCGCTTATGGGCTTTGCTGCGCTGTGGATTCTTTTTTTCCACCTGTGGCAGCCGCTGTTTGCGGAGGGCGGTGCGTCCGCTTTGTTCTATGTTGAAAATGTCACCAAGCGCCTTGGGTTTGAGGGCGTGGATATTTTCTTTCTCCTTTCCGGCATGGGGCTTAGCTACGCCGTGCAAAAACACAGCCTGAGCGGGTTTTATTATCGCCGCTTTAAGCGCATTGCGCTTGCGTTTTTCGTTGTCGCGGCCGTGCGCGCTGCGGTTGAGCGCTGGGGCTTTCGCGGCTTCGTGCAGGTCGTCACGGGGGTAAATTTCCTCTTCGGGAATATGTACTTTTGCCTGTGGTTTGTCTCCGCTGTCGCGATTATTTATCTGTTTTTTCCGCTTTATTGGCGCTTTTTCGCGCGCGCGAAGTCGAAGCTTATTTTCACGGCGGGGGTAATCGCGCTGTGGTATGCGCTCTCGCTTGCGCTTGTCGGCACACTGCGCGAGGATATGTACGGCTTTACAAACCGCTTGCCTATTTTCTTCACGGGCGTGTATTTAGGACATTGCGCGCAAAACGGTGGCTGGAAGCTTTCACGCCGCGCCGCGCTTATCATCGGGGCGGCGCTTACTGCCGTGGGGCTTGCGCTGAGCTTTTTGTGCAATTTCCGCTCGCTGGAGTTTCTTTTGCCGCAGTCTAACTGCTGTCTGCCGGATTACTGCACCGCGCTTGGCCTTACCGTGCTTTTGACGGAGCTTTTCCGCATACTCGATGCGTCATGCGGTGCAGTAGGCCGCGCCATGCTGAAAGCGCTTTCCTTCATCGGCGGCATCAGCTTGGAGTTTTACTGTGTGCAGGAGTTTCTCGGCGGCAAAACCGTCAATGCCCTCTCCGGCGCAGTCCCCGATATCGTTGTAAACCTCGCCGTCCTCGCCGCTGTCACCCTCTCCGCGTGGCTTTTGAGCAAGCTAAATGAGCTTCTTTGGCGTGGAATAGAGAGGGGAAAAGGGCACGGAGTAAGCCGATTTTAATTTTCACTGAAAACTTGAAATTACCCCTTGACAACTACGGGGTGCTCGTATATAATAACAAAGCTAAAACAAAGAAGGTATGGCATCCACCAGCCTCACCCGGCGGCGAAAGCGCTTGCCGAGGTTAATAAGGACGCACCGGCCATGAGGTCGGAGAATGTGTTTTTACGCGCGGATGCTGTGCATCCGCGCTTTTTGCAATTCATGTTTAATCTTTTGTGCTGTTAACCGGAGGTGTTTTACAATCGCAAACGCTGTTCATCAAATCAA
>CAZGFK010000107.1:0-2930 GCA_964524815.1 uncultured Oscillospiraceae bacterium | reverse complement strand
AGAACTGCCTGCTCCAGCAGGAGTACGTCAAGGACGGCTCCACCACTGTCGAGCGCTACATTGCTTCTGCTGCCAAGGAACTCGGCGGCTCTGTCAAGTTTGTTGACGCTGTCCGCTTCCTCAAGGGCGAGGGCATTGAGAAGAAGCAGGAGGACTTCGCAGCAGAAGTCGCCGCTCAGATGAACATGGGCAAGTGAGCGCCGTCCCTGCTTTGCAATTATAGTTTGTAATTTCAGCGGCCTTACAATATCGTAAGGCCGCTGTTTTTCGCAGAAGAAAGAGGAAAGGTCAGCCAGATATGCTTGAACTGAAAAATATCTTTTTTGACGTGGCGGCGGAAGACGGCGAAAAGGAAATCATCAAAAACGTCAGTCTCACCGTGCCGGACGGGGAATTTGTCGTTATTACGGGACCGAACGGCGGCGGCAAGTCCACGCTCGCCCGTCTCATTATGGGCATAGAAAAACCCTCTGCCGGTCAGGTGCTGCTTGACGGAGAGGACGTTACGAATTTGAGTATCACGGAGCGCGCCAATCTCGGCATAAGCTTTGCCTTGCAGCAGCCTGTGCGCTTTAAGGGCATTCGCGTAATCGACCTTTTGCGCCTTGCGGCGAAAAAGGAGCTGAGCGTGGGCGAGGCGTGCGATTATCTTTCGGCTGTCGGGCTGTGCGCGCGCGATTATATTGAGCGCGAGGTAAACGCCAGCCTATCCGGCGGCGAATTGAAGCGCATTGAGATTGCTACCGTCCTTGCACGCGGCACGAAGCTTGCCGTTTTCGATGAGCCGGAAGCCGGGATTGACCTTTGGAGCTTCCAAAGCCTCATTCAGGTGTTTGAGAATATGCGCAAGCGCACCCACGGCTCTATACTCATCATTTCCCACCAGGAGCGTATACTGGATATCGCCGATGAAATAGTCCTCATTGCCGACGGCAAGGTGAAAAAGCAGGGGCGCAAGGATGAGCTCTTGCCCGAGCTTTTGAAAACCACCTCGCCCGCCACGTGCAACAGGATAATGGAAGGAGGCCGCACCAATGCTGACTGATGTGCAAAAGCGCCTTTTGGCCGAGATTGCGGACTTGCATAATGTGCCCACGGGCGCGTACAACATCCGCGCCAACGGCGAATCCGCCGGGCGCAGTTCCACGGTCAATATCGAGATAAGCTCCAAAACCGATAAGCCCGGCATTGATATCCGCATCAAGCCCGGCACGAAGAACGAAAGCCTGCATATTCCCGTTGTTGTCAGCGAAAGCGGGCTGAAAGATGTTGTTTATAATGATTTCTATGTCGGCGATGACTGCGATGTACTCATCGTGGCCGGTTGCGGCATTAATAACTGCGGCAGTCAGGACTCCGACCATGACGGTGTGCACCGCTTTTTCATCGGCAAGAATGCCCGCGTGAAGTATGTCGAGAAGCACTACGGCGAGGGGGACGGCACCGGCAAGCGCATTTTGAACCCCACCACCGAGGTGAATATCGGCGAGGGCAGCGCCGTGGAAATGGAAATGGTGCAGATAAAGGGCGTGGATTCCACCAACCGCGTCACGACGGCGAAGCTTGAAAAGGGCGCGCGCCTTGTTGTGCACGAGCGCCTTATGACCCACGGCGAGCAGCGCGCCGACAGCAAGTATACCATTGAACTGAATGGTGACGGTAGCAGCGCGGATGTGGTTTCGCGTTCCGTTGCGCGCGATTCGAGTGTACAGAATTACTGCTCCCGCCTTATCGGCAACGCTGCGTGTACGGGGCATACCGAGTGCGACGCTATTATAATGGACGCGGCGCGCGTGTTGGCCGTGCCGGAGCTGGAAGCGAATAATATTGACGCGGCGCTCATCCACGAGGCCGCAATCGGCAAAATCGCCGGGGATCAGATTATAAAGCTCATGACCCTCGGCCTCACCGAAGCCGAAGCCGAGGAGCAAATAGTAAACGGATTCTTAAGATGATTAAGATGAGGGGCACTGAAAGCTTATAATGAAAGAGTTGGTGTACCATGCCTTGTGCTTGATACGCCAACTTTTTGCTATTTAATATAAAGACGAGGAAGCATCTCCAAAGTACAAAAAAGCGCAGTCAACCACTTACTTTATCATCGGTCTCTTTGCTTTTGCGTATTGTGTGCATTGCGTATGCTATTGTGCCGAATGCGCTTAAAATCAACATAGCAAGGATTACAGCAAAAATGCTCATACCGGCAGATTGAAAGAGACCGGCAGTTAATATATGAGCATCAAAAATCATGTAACCGATAACAACGGCTATAAGCAAAGCACAAAAGCCGATAAGGGCATATATTATTGTTCGATATATTTTCAGCTGAACATTGTCAGATTCATTTTTCAATTCAAATTTGTGGATTTGTGCGACAAGCTCATTCGTTTCCGCAGAACCGTGTAGGCCGAGCAGTTCGTCAAGAGATAAGCCGAGGGTATCTGCAATTGCGGCTTGTTCAAAAAGTTTTGGGTTTTGAGCGCGTCCGGAGCTTTGAGTAGATACTGCAGAATATGATACGCCCGATTTTTCTGACAGTTGATATAAAGACCAACCTTTTGCACTGCGGGCTTGTGTGATTTTTGCGTTGTAAGCGTCAAAACGTGGTTGTAAACGTTGGTATGGAGTCATTTTCTCACCCTTTCAAGCAAATTTGCAAATTCTGATAATGTAAAAAAGAGCCGTTTCTGCAATCCTAATGTGGAATTGTCAAATCAAATGTGGATTTAGAATCATTAATCTGCTATCCTTTGGGTGTAGCAGATAGTATGACTTCTAAGGAATATCTGCTTCGTGCTCCGCTGCTGTTCGCAGCCGGCGGCGGGGCTTTTTATACGCTGTGTAGTTACGGAAAACGATACAAATTAAATATGTTTACAACAACAATATCACTGTTGCCATATTAACACTGTGACAGACAAGAATCAACA
>CAZGFK010000106.1:0-3100 GCA_964524815.1 uncultured Oscillospiraceae bacterium | reverse complement strand
ACTGTTTCGTTGAGGAGCTTGGCTCTGACCTGCCTGTGTTGCAAATCCTTGAGGGGCAGGAAGTAAATGTGGACGAATTAGACTACCTCGCAAAACGTCTGGACAGCTTCGCTCCATACGAGCTGACGCAGTTTCAGGCTGTCGCGGCGCAGCGAGGATACTATAAGCTCAAGGATCTAATAAACCTCACGTTCTGCTGTCAGGAGGCAACGGTGGTTTCAGATTTCAGCAACCTTGAGGATATAGGCCGCAAGCATTTCCTTATTACGCATGATGGATGCACCACAATGGGGCTTGCAAAGGAAAAACTTCGGTTTGTTGCTCTTGACCTGTTGCAGAATAATCTTACCGGCAAGATAACGCCATACGGAGTTCTATACGATAACGGTATGGAGCTGAAAGAGATTTACGACGGCAACACTTTTCCGCAGTACAGATATAAGGACTGCCTTATTGAGGTGGAGGTCAGCAGCGGGAATAGATATGCTACGGTATATCTGCCCTACTCGGTTGTTGAGATTGAACGAGCTATGGAACGAAGTGGTCTCCACCGCAAAGATGGCTATGAAATACGCATCGAGGATAACCGTTTCTGCGTTGATCTTGAAGATATATTGAATGAAGTTGGTAATGTGTATGCCCTCAACAAAATGTGCCGCATCGCCGAACAGAGCGGAGATATTGAAAAGTTGGGCGCGGTCATACGCTGGCTTGAGCCAACTACTATAGATGAAGTAATTGCACTTGCGAATGAGCTCCCACAGTTCGACTTCTTCCCTGGCATCCATACACCGGAGGAGTACGGTAGATATTTCATACAGGATTCGGGGAGATTTGAATATGATCCGGAATTGTCGGATTACTATAACTATCGCCGCTTCGGTAAAGAGCGTATCTCTCAGGAGCATGGCGTATTTGATGAAGCCGGATACATTGTATACAACGGCACAATGAGCTTTGATGAGATTATGGAGCGACACGAGGAGCAGACTTTTGCAATGGAGGATTTCGTATGAACTACCCAAGCAGAGAATACTTAGAACATTTGCGAGCAATCCACCCAGTTGGCTCGCGGATTCAGCTTAAAGAATTGAACGACCCATACAGCAAGCTCAAGCCCGGTGAAGCAGGGAATCTCCTGTTCATAGACGACATCGGCACTTATCATGTCAAATGGGATAACGGCAGTGCTTTGGGGCTTGTACCCGGTGAGGACAGGTTTAGTATACTGCCGCCACATACTTCAACGTTAAAGCTGTATATGCCCATGAACGTAGAGTTATACGAGCGCAGTGAATGGGGAGATTATGATGAATCTGTTGAGATACTTGCTCAATACGCCACGGAATATGTAGATTTAATCCGAACAGCAATAATAAAAGAGCGTCAGTTTTTCGAGTGTGAGCGCGGCATGATGGAGTATTACGGGAAGTCGGACAACGTCAATTTCAAGGTGAAGTCATATAACTTTGACGTTGAAGTGCGTGACGGTGCACTGTGGGGAGTAGCCGAATGTGAGGTATACGGTGAACTTACGGACAATGAGCTGGAATTGTTGAAAGATAACATCACAGGTCAGGCGGCGGACGGCTTCGGCGAAGGCTTTGAGCAGAGAGATATTTATACTCCTGACGGAGATATGATTTATGCACATTTGTGGAGTTCAGGCAAAGATTGGAATATTCAAACTGAGCAGGAACTGTTTGGGCAGGACGAGGTGATGGACATGCAGATGAGTTAAACACAAAAAAACAAAAGGACTAATTAACAGAGCCGTTTCTCGAAATGGCTCTGTTTTTACCCATTTTTTTCGGGAAACGGCTCGGAAAGGATTGGTATGAAAAAAGAACAGCTCTGCGTTTATCTATACAAAAATTGCAGAGGTAAAAATGCGACGAGTTCAACGATGAGTATCTAACAGAGGAATTGGCACTTGCGGAAAAGTATCTGCCTCCACTCCATGCGGACGCAATAAAGAAGTTACTGCTCAAACGCGCACCGCGCGGAAACGTCCGCAGAGCGGCGAATTATTATAAGCTCATACGTTATAGCTTCAGCGGCGCAGGTAAAAGCTTCGGCGGCAAACCGTGCAACATACGCAGCTTCTTTCATCAGATATGGCAGTGTTCAAGGCGGCTTGAAAACGTGGTGATTGAGAACAAGGACTTTGAAGCACTCATAGAGCAGTATGACCGCGAAAATGCGTTTATCTATTGCGATCCGCCGTATTACGAGGCGGAATGCTATGAAGTCGCTTTCCCAAAGCATGACCATTACAGACTGCAAAAAGCCGTGAAAAAATGCATTGGCTATGTGATGGTCTCATATAACTATTGCCCCTTCATTTTGGAGCTGTATAAGGACTTTTACATATTCCGTACTACGCGCCCGAACTCCATGTCGCAGACAGCCGGAAGCGAATACGAGGAGGCTATCATCACAAACTACGATCCACGCGCGAACAGCACGCAGATGTCAATGTTCGGTGCGTTCGGGAACGAGGAAACCGCAAGCTTTCAGCTCGTCAACGTGCCGAAGATGGCGTTGAACTGCAATGGCAAAATTATATTTAATCAGGAGGAAATGCATGAAGTTTGAATTGTTTACATCAGATAAAAGCCTGCGAATAAGCCGTGCCGCATTGACACTAAGCGGCATGAGTGACTGTGACAGGTACGAACTGTTTACCGCGCCGGAGAGTGTTATACTGCTCCGCAAAACCATGACCGCTGAGCAACTTGTAACTGCGATTGTAAGCTTGCGTATGGCGGCGGACGATCTTATGACAGAGCTTATAAAGGCAAGCCCGGACGTGTGCGACAACTGTGATTGCAGTTGCCTGAAAGAACTGCTAAACGGCGGCGATGACGAGATATGCAGAAATATCTCACAGCGTTTCAAGCCCTGCAGAGATGATGCAGTTGACTGCGCCTATGATACCGCCGGTGCCGCACTGGATATGTTCGCAGTAAACGGTGGGTGCATGGTTGAGTTGCTCAAACACTTTACGGAGGGAGATGTGGTGTATGGGGAATAAGAGCAGAAACAACTATGATAATCTGCTGAACATATGCGGAGACGGCATAATGGGGTATGTAGA
>CAZGFK010000105.1:0-3150 GCA_964524815.1 uncultured Oscillospiraceae bacterium | reverse complement strand
ATCTCCGCTTCTCCGTCGGTGATGGCGATGGTGTTCTCGTAGTGTGCCGAGAGCGTCCCGTCAACGGTTACAACCGTCCACTCGTTTGAAAGCACCTTCACGTCGTACCCGCCGATGTTTATCATCGGCTCAACGGCGATCGTCATGCCCTTTACGAGCCTTGGGTCGGGTCTGCGTCCGGCGCGGTAGTTCGGCACTTCGGGAGCTTCGTGCATCACGTGCCCCACGCCGTGCCCCACGTAATCGCGCACAACGCCGTAACCGTGGCTTTCGGCGTAGTCCTGAATGGCCGCGCCTATATCGGAGATGCGATAGCCCACGCGCGCAAACTTGATGCCCTCGAAGAAGGCCTGTCTCGTCACTTCGATGAGCCTTTTGGCCTCTTCGCTAATCTCGCCGCACGCGTAAGTGCCCGCGCAGTCGCCGACAAAGCCTTTGTACGTTGCGCCCACGTCAACGGAAACTATGTCCCCGTTGCGGATAACTCGCTTGCCGGGAATGCCGTGTATCACTTCGTCATTTACGGAGATGCAGGCGCTGGCCGGAAAGCCGCCGTACCCCAAAAAGGTCGGCTTCGCGCCCGATTTCACAATGAACTCATGTACGCACTTGTCTATCTGCTTTGTCGTCATGCCGTCTGCGATAGCCTGGCGCGCAATGGTGCGCGCACCGGCGGTTATCTTTCCCGCCTGACGCATCAGCTCCAGCTCATGCGGGGATTTAATATAAATTCGATCCGACATATTAAAGCCCCAGTTTCTCAACTATTGCGGCTGTAGTAGCCTCAATGCTAGGCCGGTTTTCCACGGATTTGAGCTTGCCTTTTGCCTCGTAGAAGGCTTTGAGCGGCTCTGTGTCTCTGTGGAAGGTCTCAAGGCGCGCTCTGACGGTTTCCGCCGCGTCGTCCTTGCGCACGGTAAGCTCCCCGCCGCACAAATCGCACACACCCTCTTTTTTCGGGGGGTTGGATACGACGTGGAACGTGGCGCTGCAATCGCGGCAGGTACGGCGGCCCGACATACGCTCGACTATAACCTCGTCCTCTATCTCGATAGAGAGCGCGCAGTCGATTTCAATGCCCATGCTCTCCATAGCCTCGGCTTGGGGAATGGTGCGCGGTACGCCGTCAAGTATATAACCGTTTGCGCAATCGGGCTTGGCAAGGCGTTCCTTGATGATGCCGATAATGACTTCATCGGGAACAAGCTGCCCGGCGTTGATGTACGCTTCGGCCTTGAGCCCCACGGGCGTGCCATCTTTGATGGCAGCCCGCAGGATGTTGCCTGTGGAAATTGTCGGTACGTTGAGTTTCCTGCTTAGTATCTCTGCCTGAGTACCTTTGCCTGCGCCCGGAGCGCCCAAAAGTATAAGCCTCATAGCGTTTCTCCTATCAGGACAGGAAGCCCTTGTAATTGCGCATCAAAAGCTCGCCCTCAAGAGTGCGGACAGTCTCAAGAGCAACGCCGACCACGATGATGATCGAAGTGCCGCCGAGAGAAAGCCCGGTGAGGGAAGCGCTGGCGCTGAAGTGAGATACGAGGATAGGTACCACGGCGATTATGCCCAGATAAATTGCACCGAAGAGGGTTATCTTGTTGAGAACTCTCTGAATGAACTCACTGGTGGGCTTGCCCGGACGGAAGCCGGGGATATAGCCGCCGTTCTTCTTGAGGTTGTTTGCTACTTCAATGGGATTGAACTGAATCGTGGAGTAGAAGTAAGCAAAGAAGATTATCAACAGGAAGTAGATAATTGCATAGGTGATGGAACTCGTGTCGAATGCGCGCATAATCCAGCTGTCTGTGCTGCTTCCGGTGAACGCGGCGATAGTCGCGGGCAGGGAAGCGATGGACTGGGCGAAGATTATGGGCATAACGCCGGACATATTCACCTTCATCGGCAGATGCGTGCTCTGGCCGCCGTACATCTTGCGGCCGACAACTCTCTTAGCATACTGCACCGGGATGCGGCGCTCTGCATCGTTTACGAAAACGATCAGCACTATCAGTGCAAGCGCGCCCAGGTACATCAGCACCGCGACCCACCACTGGAGATTACCGGTGATGCAGTTGCGCACGGTGGAAACGATGCTCGAGGGGAAGCGGGAGATGATAGAGGCAAAGAGTATCATGGAGATGCCGTTGCCGATGCCGTGTTCGGTGATCTGCTCGCCGAGCCACATGATAAGAGCGGAGCCGGAGGTAAAGGTCAAGATGATGACGATTGCCGCCCAGACGCTGCCCTGAGCTTCAGCGTTGAGGATTCCGTTGTTCTTTATCAGCATGAAGTACGCAAAGCCTTGGAGAAGACCGATAGCCACGGTGGAATAACGCGTGATAGCTGCTATCTTCTTCTTGCCCTCTTCGCCGCCCTCTTTGCTCAAGCGCTCAAGTGCGGGGATTGCAATGCACAAAAGCTGAATGATAATGGAGGCGTTGATATAGGGCTGGATAGACAGAGCAAAGATGGTCGCGCTCGAGAACGCGCCGCCGGACATAACATCCAGCAAGCCCATAACAGTGTTCTGCATATAGGTGAAGTATTGCTGAAGAGCTGCTACGTTGACGTAGGGAACAGGGATGGAGTTGCCGAGACGATAAAGCAGGATTATAAGCAGAGTGAAGAGGATTTTCTTGCGAAGCTCTTCAATCTTCCATGCATTACGCAGTGTCTGAAGCACTTATACCACCTCTGCCTTTCCGCCGGCCGCCTCGATCTTCTCTTTTGCGGTTTCGGAGAAAGCAGCAGCCTTTACAGTCAGCTTCTTTGTGATCTCGCCGTTGCCGAGAATTTTAACGCCGTACTTGCACTTGGAGAGAATGCCGGCATCCAACAGCGCCTGTGCGTCCACAACAGCGCCGTCGTCGAACTTGTCGAGCACGGAAACATTGACGGACTCCAGGGGCTTTGCGAAGATGTTGTTGAAGCCTCTCTTGGGGATACGGCGGGCAAGAGGCATCTGGCCGCCTTCAAAACCGATGCGGACGCCGCCGCCGGAGCGAGCCTTCTGACCCTTGTGGCCGCGGCCGGCAGTCTTGCCGTTGCCGGTGGCGTGGCCTCTGCCCTTGCGCTTGTCAACGTGGGTAGAGCCTGCTACGGGAGACAGTTCATGAATATACATTTAACTTGCCCTCCTTATTCTTCTGTTAC
>CAZGFK010000104.1:0-3574 GCA_964524815.1 uncultured Oscillospiraceae bacterium | reverse complement strand
TGATTATTAACACATTATTCCCCATTTTGCGCGAGTGAAGAGTATAATGACGCATAAGAAATAAATCAGCATATACGAGTGCGAATGAGTACGCGCGAGTACAAACGAGAAAGGAGCGGCGAGTATGCACACGAAAACTAAGCTCAAGCTTGGGTGGCGGATAGTGCTGTGGTGCATGGCGGCGATAGTGGCGCTGGGACTTATATTGATAGGCGTTTTCACCGTCAAGGGCTACAAAATGTACAAGGAAGCGGTGGAGGAAAAGCCGATAAGCTCGATTCTGCCGGATATCCAGTCGCGCCCCGGCGAGTACATATTGCGCTCGGAGCTGCCGCAAATGTATTATGATGCGGTTATAACCGCCGAGGACAGGCGCTTTGAAACGCACAACGGCATTGACCCCATTTCAATCGCGCGGGCGGTGCTGGTGGATATTAAGACGCTCTCCTTTGCCGAGGGCGGCAGCACGATAACCCAACAGCTTGCCAAAAATGAGCTGTTCACCCAAAGAAAGCATTTTGAGCGCAAATTTGCGGAAATCTTCGCCGCTCACGCGATAGAAGACTACTACACCAAGGATCAAATTTTTGAAATGTACGTAAACTCCATATACTTCGGCAGCGGGTATTACGGCATATCGAATGCCTGCAACGGCTATTTTGAAATTCCGATTTCGGAGATGAGCGACTGCGAGGCAGTGTTCCTCGCGGGGCTGCCGAATGCGCCGAGCGTGTATTCACCCGATAATAGCCTGTATCTCGCCACAAGGCGCATGACCGTTGTGCTCCAGCGCATGATTAATTACGATGTTATCACTGTGCAGAGTGCGGACGCGATGATGGCGGAGCTGTACAGTCTCCAGTTTAAAATTCACCCGGAAAACGCGGCATAAAAACGCAAAAAAGGAGCGGTTGACATGGATATTTCGCTTAAAGAATTTGAGCTTGCGGCCTCGCGCATAGCGCGGGTAGTCCACTGCACGGAGCTGGAGCATTCGTCAACGTTTTCGGCAATGTCCGGCGCGGAGGTATTTCTGAAATGCGAAAACCGCCAAAGAACCGGCGCATTCAAGCTGCGCGGCGCGAGCAACAAAATCCTTTCTATGTCCGAGCGGGGGGAGCGTTGCCCCGTGGTGGCCTCGTCCGCCGGAAACCACGCACAGGGCGTGGCGTATGCGGCGAAAATGGCGGGTATTCCTGCCACGATAGTCATGCCCGAGGCCGCGCCCATTGCCAAAATACAGGCAACCGAGGATTACGGCGCGCGCGTTGTGCTGGCGGGCAGTTGCTATGACGATGCTTACGCTGAGGCTTGCCGCATTTGCCGCGAAGAGGGCGCGAAGTTTCTGCACCCGTACAATGATATCGAGGTTATCACCGGGCAGGGTACGCTTGCCTTGGAAATCTTGACGCAACTGCCCGAAGCCGATGTTATCATCGTCCCCGCCGGCGGGGGCGGGCTTTTGGCGGGCGTAGCCGCTGCGGCCAAGCAGATAAAACCCGAAGTGAAGGTGTACGGCGTACAGGCCGAGGGCGCAGACGCGATTGCCCAAAGCTACAAGGCCGGAAAGCTCATAACAACCGAAACCGCTTCCACCATTGCCGACGGTATTGCTGTGAAAGTGCCGGGGGAGATTACGGTAGACCTCATTTCCCGTTATGCCGATGGCGTTGTGACCGTATCAGACTTGGAGATATCCGATGCAATATTGCAGCTTATGGAGCGCTCAAAGCAAATCGTAGAGCCGGCGGGGGCAACGCCCTTGGCAGCGGTGTTGAGCAGCAAGCTGGATGTCGCCGGGAAGAATATCGTGTGCGTCCTCTCCGGCGGCAATATAGACGTGAGCTTTATCCAGTGCATTATCGAGCAGGGCTTGGTGGCGCGCCACAGACGCATGAAATTCACCGTGACCCTCTTTGACAGACCCGGCAGCCTCGTCCGTATGCTGGACGTTATAGCCGCCGCGCGCGCAAACATCCTCACCGTGGAGCATGATAAACTGAGCCTCGGCCTCAACCCCAACGAAACCACCGTCCACATCGCCTGCGAGGTGGCGGGCGAGGCGCATGGCAAAGCCGTGCTGGACGGGCTGAGAAGCCTCTGCTACAAGGTGACGGAAAGCTGAAAATAAAACAGAAATCACAAAGAGCCGAACCGGCGTTATTTGCGCGGGTTCGGCTCTTTTCCTCGCCCTCGGTGCGCACACGTGCAATTTGAAAACCAAGTGGTCATAAAAACGAAAGAGCAATATTGACAAAGGCATGGCGAAATGCTATGCATTGCTTACCAAATGGTTAGAAAAGGGATGGGGAGAGAAAAACTATGTCTGATAAACAAACTGCCGCCTGCTGGATAAAAAGCTTGACGAAAAGACGGCGCACACCATGCTCGTGTGCGGCATTATTATGGTTATAGCTGTGCTCATTCATGACGGAGACCATATTCGTCAAGCGCTCAACTGGGGCTACCACATTCCTCTTGCAATATGGGCGCTTAACCTGACCGTGTACATTTTCCCGGTTGTTACGATTTTTCTTGCTAAGTCCAG
Source organism: uncultured Oscillospiraceae bacterium (assembly GCA_964524815.1). Lineage (GTDB taxonomy): Bacteria > Bacillota > Clostridia > Oscillospirales > Oscillospiraceae > Limivicinus. Next base: position 1,026 of record CAZGFK010000104.1, on the reverse strand, counting down.
GCGTATGTCCGTTGCGCTTGTGGGCGCGGTCGGCGGGATATTCATCTCGGCCTCGTTCGTGATTTTGCACCTTTGCGGCTCTGCCACGGGGCTGTGGGGCGTGTGGAACTTTTCGTATTTTGAGCTTATGCCGTGCGGAGTGCTGTACGCAATGTGGCTTCACGCCGTGTCGGGCGGGAGCGCGGTGTACGGTGAGGGGAGTATGCTGGCCTTTGCGCTTGGAACCGTGCCGCTTTTGCTCCTTTTCGACGCATTTGGGGCGTTTATGCCGCGAAAATGGAATAAGTATTTAGTGAAAGCAAGTGCAGTCTTGATAACCTCAATGGGGACTAAAATGCTTATTGCGGGCTTGCATATGCTCTGATTTCCTGCTAAACTTTTCACCGTGAGGTGAGGAAAAATGCCCTTGATAGTCGATAAAGACGCGGTGCGCCGCGATATTCTCATGGCGTTTCAGCGCTGCATGGAGAAAAAGCCGATGGCGAAGGTCTCTTTGCGCGATATCGCCGCAGAGGCCGGAATGTCCCACGCAAAGCTTTTGAACTACTTTGAAAGCCGTGATGACTTGATGATAAGCTATGTGCGCTATACCAAGGATTTTATGACGGAAAAGTGCAAGGCGTGGTTTGCAGAGCACGACAGGGGCGATTACGAAAGCAACCTCGCGTATATGAATGCCTTCATGTCCTACGTGGCAAACGGCAAGGCGGGCGAGGAGCGCCCCAGCGCCACCACGCAAACCTACGTCCTCATGCATTATAATGATGAGATTGCAAAGCTCGTCCAGGCCGAGTTTAAAGAGTGGCGCGAGACGATGGAACAGTGCTTGGTCGCAATCTACGGCGACACTGTCGGCAAGCAAGAGGCCGAGGCGATGATGGTTTTAATCGCGGGTACGTTTATCTGCAACTATAACGGCGCGCTCACCGGCGGCATAAACCACAATATCATCGGTTACCTTACCAATCTCGCAAACTCATGATTTGTGCGGTGAAAACAGTATAAAACTTTACTATCGCATTGATA
>CAZGFK010000103.1:0-3716 GCA_964524815.1 uncultured Oscillospiraceae bacterium | reverse complement strand
ACTCGAGGGTCTTGTGGAACATCTCGGTGCCGGTAACGGTGGTCTCGGTGGACTCTTCCTTGAGACCGACTATTTCGACCTTGTCGCCGATCTTGACGCGGCCACGCTCAACACGACCGGTAACAACAGTGCCACGGCCGGAGATGGTGAAGACGTCCTCGATGGGCATAAGGAAGGGCATATCGGCCTTACGGTCGGGAGTGGGAATCCAAGAGTCAACAGCGTCCATGAGCTCCTTAATGCAGGCGTACTCGGGGGCGGAGGGATCGTTGGACTCGCAAACGAGAGCGTTCAGAGCGGAACCGCGGATGATGGGGGTGTCATCGCCGGGGAAGCCGTAGAAGTCAAGCAGCTCGCGAACTTCCATCTCAACGAGCTCAAGAAGCTCATCGTCGTCAACCTGGTCGCACTTGTTGAGGAAGACGAGAACGGAAGGAACGTTAACCTGACGAGCGAGAAGAAGGTGCTCCTTGGTCTGAGCCATGGGGCCGTCGGAAGCAGCGATAACGAGGATAGCGCCGTCCATCTGAGCAGCACCGGTGATCATGTTCTTGATGTAGTCAGCGTGGCCCGGGCAGTCAACGTGGGCGTAGTGACGGTTTACGGTCTCGTACTCGACGTGAGCGGTGTTGATGGTGATACCGCGTTCACGCTCTTCGGGAGCCTTATCAATGGAAGAGTAGTCAGTGTACTCTGCACCGCCCTGCATAGCAAGGAACTTGGTGATGGCAGCGGTGAGGGTGGTCTTGCCGTGGTCGATATGGCCGATGGTGCCGATGTTGACATGGGGCTTAGATCTGTTGAACATCTGTTTTGCCATTAGAATAATCCTCCTAAAATAAGTTTAACAAATTAGAAATTAGATTTTCCAAAGCCGTTGTTTTTATTGACAAGGGCTTCCTGCAGATTTTTGGGCAGCTCGACGAAGTGGCTGGGCTCCATGGAATAGGTGGCTCTGCCCTGGGTCTTGCTGCGCAGGTCGGTCGCGTAGCCGAACATGGTGGACAGCGGAACATTGCTCTCGATAACGGCAGCGCCGTTCCTGATATCCGAACCGACTATTTGGCCGCGGCGGGCGTTGACATCACCCATAACATCGCCCATGTATTCATCGGGCGCGGTCACAACGACCTTCATTATAGGCTCAAGCAGCGTCGGACCTGCTTTTGCGGCGGCCTCTTTAAAGGCCATGCTGCCGCATATTTTGAACGCCATCTCGCTGGAGTCAACCTCATGGAAGGACCCGTCAAGCAGCGTTGCCTTGATATCCACGGTCTGATAGCCGGCCAAAACACCGGAGAGCATTGCGCCCTGGATGCCCTGATCGACACAGGGGATATACTCCTTGGGGATTGCGCCGCCCGTAACCTTATTGACGAACTCATAGCCCTTGCCGGACTCATTGGGTTCGAGCATAAGCTTGACGTGCGCGAACTGACCCTTACCGCCGGTCTGGCGGACGTAGCGGGTGTCAACCGTTGCGGACTTCGTAATGGTTTCTTTGTAGGAAACCTGCGGCTTGCCCACGTTGGCCTCGACCTTGAACTCTCTAAGCAGTCTATCCACTATTATCTCCAAATGGAGCTCGCCCATGCCGGCGATGATGGTTTGACCCGTCTCTTCATCCGTATAGGTTTTGAAAGTGGGGTCTTCCTCGGCCAGCTTTTGCAGAGCGATCGCCATTTTCTCCTGACCCGCCTTCGTTTTAGGCTCAATCGCCACGCGGATAACGGGTTCGGGGAACTCCATGGATTCAAGAATGATTTGGTTTTTGTCGTCACAAAGAGTGTCGCCGGTGGTGGTGTTTTTAAGGCCGACGGCGGCAGCGATATCGCCGGAGTAAACGCAGTCGATATCCTCTCTGTGGTTGGCGTGCATACGAAGGATTCTGCCAAAGCGTTCGCGAACGCCTTTGGTGGAATTCATCACGGTTTTGCCCGTTTCGATGCTGCCGGAGTAGACGCGGAAGAAGCTCAATCGGCCGACATAGGGGTCGGTCATGATTTTGAACGCAAGCGCGGAGAACGGGGCATTATCATCAGCCGCTCTTTCAAGCGCCTCGCCGGTTTTGGGGTCTGTTCCCTCGATTGCAGGAACATCCAACGGAGAGGGCATATACTCCACTATAGCGTCCAAGAGCTTTTGCACGCCCTTGTTTTTATAAGAAGTACCGCAGGTCACGGGAACCATTTTAACCGCAACCGTGGCTTTTCTGATTGCCGCGCGGATCTTGTCCGTGGGCACTTCTTCGCCGTTGAGATACATTTCCATGATCTCATCGTCAAAATCGGAGACGGCCTCAAGCAGCTTATCGCGGTATTCCTGCGCAAGCTCTTTCATGTTATCGGGGATATCCTCGGTAACCATCTGCTTGCCAAGATCATCGAGATAAACATCGGCATTCATCTCAACCAGATCAACTATACCTTCAAAGCTGTCCTCCGCGCCGATAGGCAGCTGGATGGGAACGGCATTGCATTTGAGCCTGTCACGAATCATGTCAAGCACATGGAAGAAGTCCGCCCCCATGATATCCATTTTGTTGACGTAAATCATACGGGGGACATTATAGTGATCGGCCTGTCTCCATACGGTTTCAGACTGGGGTTCAACACCGCCCTTGGCGCAAAGCACCGTCACGCAGCCGTCAAGCACGCGCAAAGAGCGCTCAACCTCGGCGGTAAAGTCCACGTGACCCGGAGTGTCGATGATGTTGATGCGGGTATCGTTCCAAAAACAGGTGGTGGCAGCAGAGGTTATGGTGATACCGCGTTCCTGCTCCTGCTCCATCCAGTCCATTGTGGCAGTACCCTCATGAGTCTCACCCAGCTTGTAATTAACGCCGGTGTAGAAAAGAATACGCTCGGTTGTCGTGGTCTTTCCCGCATCGATGTGAGCCATGATGCCGATATTTCTGGTTTTTTCAAGTGAATACTGTCTGGGCATTTAAAACTCCTGAAAAATATCTCTGGTAAAATCGGATTACCATCTGAAGTGCGCGAAAGCCTTGTTGGCTTCTGCGTTCTTGTGCATATCCTCGCGCTTCTTGACGGATGCGCCGATGTTGTTGCACGCGTCCATGATTTCGCCGGCAAGGCGCTCCTTCATGGTCTTCTCGCCGCGTTTGCGGGAGTAGTCCACGAGCCAACGGAGAGCCAAAGTCTGACGACGGGCAGGACGAACTTCGATAGGAACCTGATAGGTTGCGCCGCCGACACGGCGGGCTTTGACCTCAAGGGCGGGCATGATGTTATTCATAGCTTCGTTGAAAGCATCAAGCGGCTCCTTGCCGGTCTTTTCCTTGATGATGTCAAAAGCGTCATAAACGACCTTCTGAGCAACACCTTTTTTGCCGTCAAGCATAACACCGTTTATGAGCTTGGTGACGAGAACGCTGTTATACATAGGATCAGGCAAAATTTCTCTCTTGGGAACATTACCTCTTCTGGGCACGTTGCTTCCCTCCTTCATTAAAAAATGGAATCACAGGTACTCGAACGCGCTTATCGCGTCCGTTGCGCCCCGAGGTTTATCCACGTGATTATATAGATAAACGACAGGGCTGATTGAGCAGCCTTTTACGGGCGAAACGCCCGGCGCGTGACTGCCCGGTGCCTAAGCTGTCGGAAATTACTTCTTCTTAGCAGCCTTGGGTCTCTTCGCGCCGTACTTGGATCTGGCCTGCATACGACCGTTCACGCCCTGAGCATCGAGGG
>CAZGFK010000102.1:0-3722 GCA_964524815.1 uncultured Oscillospiraceae bacterium | reverse complement strand
GCAGGATTAAATCGCATTTTCCAACGGAAAATGCGCAATATGCCGGCATATTGCGTGAGCCGCCGCGCACTTTTTTTGTGATTTAATTATAATCTAAAACAGCCACTTTCGCAAGTGTTTTTTATGGATGATTTGCACAATTTGTGAGGCATGACGGGGAATTTTTGCCCTCTCCCTAGGGAGAGGCAAGTGGCAATTGCGCTTTCACGCCGTTCTTTTTTCTCTTACTACTGAGAAGAGGTGCGCCGATTTAGCTCCGTTCCCCTCTTGGCTCCCTCATTGGGGGAGCTGTCAGCCGTCAGGCTGACTGAGAGGGCTTTATCCCCCGCCGTTTGGTTTACTTAATCTATTTTACATATTTCGTTTTACTTATTATTGTTTACTTATTATTGTTGTCATATTTATGTATACATATTTTAGTTTGCGTATCATCGTTTACATATTATATTTGTCTTAATCTTGTATACATATTATCGTTTACTATTTATTATATACGTAATATTGTTTACGTAATTTTTTGTTTTGCTGTGTTATGTTGATTACATCAGGCAACAAACAGGGCGAGCGCACAGGCTCACCCTTTTCAGCGGCGATATTCGGTTAATGTTTTGCGCTCTCAGGCGCTTCGCGCCAGCTCTCCCACCGGGAGAGCCAAGGGGTGCTGCGCGGAAATGCACCGTTTTGCTCTTGCCTTCCCCTTGAGAGTATACCCTACTCCCCTATTCCGAACAGCCGTTTGCCGTTTGCAGTGGTGGCGCGGGCAACTTCCGTTTCACTCAAGCCCTTGACCTCGGCGATTTTGGCGCAGATATAGCGGAGATTGCCGGAATAGTTGCGCTTGCCGCGCATGGGCACGGGGCTGAGATACGGGCTGTCGGTTTCTATCAAAATCCGCTCCAGGGGGCAAAGCGCCAGCACTTCCAAGGCGCGGCGGGCGTTTTTATACGTTATGGGCCCGTCAAAGCCGAGATACCACCCGCGTTTGAGCAGCTCCTGCGCGGTTTCGGCGCTGCCGGAGAAGCAATGGAACACGCCGCGCAAGCCGTCCACGGCGCAGACGGCCTCAAAAGCGTCCGCATGGGCTTCACGGTCGTGGACGATGACGGGCTTATCAAGCTCCCTGGCAAGGCGAAGCTGCGCGGAAAAAAGCTCGCGCTGCTCGGCCTTGTGGGTATCGTCCCAATAATAATCAAGCCCAATTTCGCCTATCGCCACGCACTTTTCATGCCCGGCGAGGGCGCGCAGCTCCGAAAGGGTAGTGTCCGTGAGCTTGCTCAGCTCCTCCGGGTGAAGCCCCACGGCGGCGTACATAAAAGCGTAGTTTTCCGCAAGGGCGAGCGCGGCGCGGGAAGAGGGCACGTCACAGCCGGGATTCACAACAAGCTCCACCCTCTCATCGGCAAGCGCGGGCAAAAGCGCGGCGCGGTCGGGGTCAAAGGCCGTGTCGTCATAATGGGCATGAGTGTCAAAATACATAGGCGTTACCTCGCTCAAGCTGACGGGTGTCGAACCCCAGCTTTTGTTTTTCTTGCCCTATTATAAACGCGCGCGGGGGATTTTTCAACCGTTCATGGCGGAGTATATCCGCTCGGCGGGGATGATATCCTCGCTCGGCTTGAGCGCGCGGGACATTTTGCGGCACGCATTTTCATCGCGCGACTAGGCCGCGCGGTTTATACTTTTTCATAATATGCCTCGTTTTTCCTATTTTATAAGCCGAACCGAGCGCCAAATCAGTGTTCAACATTTCTTGATGGCGGGTTGAGCATAGCTTGAGGCGGCGGGAATATAATATAGTAGAACAAATATAACAGTTTTTTAATATACTGTTTTTTCTTTCGCACGGGGCATTTGATATAATATGAAGAAAAAACGTATTCCTAGAGGAGAGACATAAATGGGAAAGCACAGCAGATTAATAAGAAGGGTGTTGTCCGTGATCCCCGCAGTGGCGGTGCAGGTGTTGCTGTTATTGGTGCTTATAAAATGGCTCAGCCCATACGCGGCTGTAATCAACTTCATATTGTCGATACTGTCGCTGCTGCTGGTGCTGTACATCATCATAAAGCGCGAAGAGCCGGCGTACAAAACACTGTGGCTGTTGGTTATCCTGCCGTTCCCGCTGGCGGGGGCGGTTTTGTATCTGCTCTTCGGCAACAAGCGCACGGCGCGCCCCCTGGCAAAGCGGCTGACCGTTGCCGCGCCCGCCAACTCCCCCGATGACACGGCGATAATGTGCCGTCTGCGCGAGGAGAGGCCGCGCATTGCGCAGACCTTTGCTTACGTGCGCGCAAAAAGCGGCTGCCCGGTGCTGCCGAACGAGAGCGCGAAGTATTACCCCCTGGGCGACTGTATGTTCCCGGATATGCTGGCGGATTTAGAGGCGGCGGAAGCGTACATCTACGTGGAGTATTTCATCATTCAGCACGGGAAGTTTTTCGACACGATACTGGATATACTGTGCAAGAAGAGCCGCGAGGGCGTGGACGTGCGCGTGATATACGACGATTTGGGCAGTATCTCGTCCTTTTCCGCGCGCGACAGGCAGCGGCTATCGGAGGCGGGAATACGCTGTGTCGCGTTTAACCCGATGCTCGCCATAGGCGGGACGCTCAATTACCGCGACCACAAAAAGATACTCGCGATTGACGGGCGCGTGGCGTACACGGGCGGAATCAACCTCGCGGATGAATACATCAACGAGATTAACCGCTTCGGCCACTGGAAAGACATCGGCTTTCGCATCACGGGGCAAAGCGCGATGGCGTTTGCAAACATCTTTTTGCTGTTTTGGAACGCGTTTGCCGAGTGGACACCCGAGCCGATTTCAATCCCGGCGGAGTTGCCCGCGCCGCAGAAAGAGCCGGACGGCTGCGCCCTGACATATGTGGATTCGCCCCTGCAAGCGGACGCGATAAGCAACAACTTGTATATAGATCTCCTGTCACTGGCGGAGAATTACGCATGGTTTTACACTCCGTATCTCACGCCCGGAGACGAGCTGCAAGAGGCGCTGATCCGTGCCGCGGCGCGCGGCGTGGATGTGCGGATAATCATGCCGGGCATCCCGGACAAGAAGGTAATTTTCCGTATGTCGCGCAGCTATTACCAAGCGCTGCTGGAAGCGGGCGTGAAAATCTACGAGTACACCCCCGGCTTTGTTCACGCGAAGGCGTGCTTGGTGGACGATATCATGGGGACGGTCGGCACGGTGAACCTCGATTACAGAAGCCTATTCTTGCACTTTGAGAACAACACGCTTTTTTACAAGGCCTCGCTCTTGCAGGATTTGAAAAAGGATTTTATCGACACGCTTTCCAAGTGCGCCGAGCAAAAGCCCTACGACAAGCGCCGCTATATGCGCCGCCGAATAGTGGACGGCGTGCTGCGCATATTCGCCCCGCTGTGCTGACGGCGAACGGAAGAGGATAAAAAATAGTATAGCAAATATCCCAAACGTGTGCTAAAGGACGTCTAACCTAATTAGGCTAAAAATCGCATCTAAATCTACTTACTTCCGGTATGTTAACTGAAACATGGTTTTTAGATGTGTCTTTTAAATGTCTAAAGCAATGAACATTGCTTTAGACATTTATTTTTTCCTAGAATCAAAGATTGGCGTCAAAGCTAATCAACCATCTTCCGCTAACCATAATCGCACGTTTTTCTCAAAACACAATAAGTATAATTTGCCGCAGGTCGATATTGCAAAAAAAGCGCGG
>CAZGFK010000101.1:0-3765 GCA_964524815.1 uncultured Oscillospiraceae bacterium | reverse complement strand
TATACACTATATTCTCTCCCGTGTCAAGGCTTTTCTTTGCCCTTTTGGGAAAAATTTTTCACCGTTTTTTGCACGTGCTCGGATTTAACCAAAAAGTATATCACGCCGCACTGCACCGGCAGCATCACCGCAAGCTGCACCGCGCGCGTTGCAAGCAGCGCCGTGTACTCCGTGCCCGAAAGCCACGATATGAGAAAGCTGTTTATTAAATAGGAAACCAGCACCGTGTTCCCCGCACCTGCAATAAAGGCGTTTTTTAAGCCTGCCTTTCTATTATATAAAGCAAATCCGAATATCGCGCCCGTCAAAGCGGCCGAGAGCGTAAAGGGCGGGAAATATGCCCCCGTGGGGAAAAGAACGCTTCCCAGCAAATCGCCCAGCGCGGCGATTAAAGCCGCCCACGCAGGGCCGTAGGCCATTGCGCACACGGCAACGGCGGCAAACCCAAGGCCGAGCTTCATTATCGGCGTGTTAATCGCCAGCACCCGCGCGAAAAGCACATCCAGCGCCACAAGCAGCGCCGACACTATCAGCTTTTCCGTTGAGCTTTTAATCATAATCACGTCCTTTTCTCGCGTCACGGCGTATTATATACCGACTTGACGATTTGCGCAACTCTCGTTTTTGCATGAAAAAACTTTCTCCGGGAAATAATAATAGCTCAAACTAAAAACCACCGCTGCGCATTTTTCGGCGTGACGGAGAACGGAGAAGAGAATGCAGGGAAAAGTCGAGATATGCGGCGTGAACACGGCAAAGCTCCCGGTGTTGCGCAGTGAGGAGACAAAAAGGCTTTTGCAACGCGCCCAAGTAGGGGATAAAGCCGCGCGCGAGGAGCTTATTTCGGGTAATCTCCGTTTGGTTTTAAGCGTGGTGCAGAAGTTTGCAAATCGCGGCGAGAGCATGGACGATCTTTTTCAAGTCGGCTGTATCGGACTTATCAAGGCCATTGACTGCTTTGATTTGACGCAAAACGTGCAGTTTTCAACCTACGGCGTGCCGATGATAGCGGGGGAGCTGCGCCGCTTTCTGCGCGACCACAGCGCCATTCGCGTCTCCCGTTCCACGCGCGACACGGCCTATAAGGTTTTGCAGGTGAAAGAAAAGCTCACAAACGATAACGGCCGCGAGCCGGACGTGGAGACAATCGCCAAGGAGCTGGGCATCCCACGGCAGGATGTGGTTTTTGCCATGGAAGCCATATGTGACCCCGTCTCTCTCTATGAGCCGGTGTTCTCCGACGCCGGAGAGAGCGCCACGGTAATGGATCAGATAGGTGACACGCGCAACACCGATGAGCATTGGCTCGAGCAAATAGCGCTGGAAGAGGCCATGCGCCGTCTCAGTCGCCGCGAAAAACACATTTTGGCATTGCGCTTTTATGACGGACGCACCCAAATGGAAGTCGCAAAAGCCGTGGGAATATCTCAAGCTCAGGTCTCTCGCCTTGAAAAGAATGCCATAAATCAAATAAAAAAGAATATTTCTGCATAAAAATTCGCAAAATCGGCGCAAACGTTTGCCTGATTTTGCAAGCTTGTTAATAAGTATTCAAAATATGTACAAAAGTCCGCATATGTCGGACTTTTTTCGCTCTACCGTGTCGAATACCCCGTTAGGCACGGTTTTTGCATTACTTTTTGTGTCATAAGTGGGATATAAAATCAATAATAAATGCTTATAGAGCTATGCATAGAGCTATTTGTAGGTTCATTTGTTTTGCGGATTTCCCAAAAGGCTAATCACAGGATAAAATTATACTAAAGTTTTATCCCATATGACAAAAAACGGGAATTGACTTTTCGTCAGCCTATACTCACCGTGAATAAGGAGACATATTATGAGTTACATACCCGCTGAAAATCGTTATGAACAAATCCCTTACCGCCGTTGCGGCAAAAGCGGAATACTCCTGCCCGCCCTCTCCTTGGGAATGTGGCACAATTTTGGTAACATAACACCTTTTGGTAATCAGCAAGCCGTTCTCCGTAAGGCCTTTGACCTCGGCATCACGCACTTTGACCTTGCTAACAACTACGGCCCTCCCTACGGTGAAGCCGAGCGCAACTTCGGCATCCATTATGACCGCGACTGGCACACCCACCGTGATGAGCTTATCATCTCCACCAAAGCAGGTTACGATATGTGGCCCGGCCCTTACGGCGACCATGGCAGCAAAAAATACCTCATCGCTTCTCTTGACCAGTCCTTGAAGCGTATGCACCTTGACTATGTTGATATCTTCTATCATCATCGCCCCGACCCCGACACGCCTATTGAGGAGACTATGGGCGCGCTCGACCAGATAGTCCGCAGCGGCAAGGCGCTTTATGTCGGCATCTCCAACTATTATAATGCCGAGCAAGCCCGCACCGCAATTAAAACTCTCCGCGAACTCGGCACGCCCATGCTCATCCACCAGCCCAGATACTCCATGATGAGCCGCGTCCCCGAAAAGGAAGGCCTTTTCGATGTTTTGAGAGAAGAGGGCGTTGGCTGCATCGCGTTTGCACCCTTGGCAAGCGGCGTTTTGACAAGCAAGTACCTCAACGGCATTCCCGCCGACTCTCGTGCCGCGCATGACCCGCGCTACCTCAAAGCCTCCGACATTACTGAGGAAAAGGTTGAAAAGGTTCGCAAGCTCAACGAGATTGCACAAAAACGCGGCGAATCCATGGCGCAGATGGCGCTCCAGTGGGTTTTGCGTGACGATGTTGTCACAACCGCCCTCATCGGCGCAAGCCGCCCCGAGCAGGTTGAAGAGAATGTCCGCGCGCTCAGCTTCCCTGCGTTCTCCACTGAAGAGCTTGCCGAAATCGAGGCCATTTTGGGCTAAGCTATCTATTTTATATAGGCTACACCCGGCTTTGCCGGATTAAGCATATTTTATATCTTTCTTAGGAGGAAAAATCATGAAAAAGCTGATTTCCCTGCTGCTCGTTCTGACCATGGCTCTCGCCCTGGCAGCCTGCGGCACCAGCGCCCCTGCGGCTGAAGCTCCTGCCGCCGAAGAAGCCGCCCCCGCGGCAGAAGCACCGGCAGTGGTACCCAACGCCGAAAAGCCCGTGACTTGGTTCAACCGTCAGCCCTCCAACAGCCAGACCGGCGAGTTGGATATGGACGCTCTGACCTGGAACGATGACACCTACTATGTTGGCTTCGATGCCATCCAGGGTGCTGTCCTTCAGGGCGAAATGATCGTCAGCTATCTGCAGGCTCACGGTGCTGAGCTTGACCGCAACGGCGACGGCGTTATCGGCTACGTCCTCTGCATTGGCGACGTTGGCCACAATGACTCCATTGCACGTACCCGCGGCGCTCGTCTCGCACTCGGCACTGCCGTTCCCGACAGCGCTCAGGGCAAGACCGAAGTCGGCGACATCAACGATGTTGACCCCACCCCCATCGGCACTAACACCGACGGCTCCGCTTCCAACGTTAAGGACGGCGCCATCACCATCGACGGCACTGAATTTGTCGTTCGTGAGCTCGCTTCTCAGGAAATGAAGAACAACTCCGGCGCAACTTGGGATGCTCCCACTGCCGGTAACGCAATCAACACTTGGAGTGCTGCATTCGGCGATCAGATCGACGTTGTTGTTTCCAACAACGACGGTATGGGCATGGCCGTGTTCAACGCTTGGTCCAAGGAAGAGGGCGTACCCACCTTCGGTTATGACGCCAACAGCGACGCTGTTGCCGCTATCGCTGACGGTTACTGCGGCACCATCTCCCAGAACGCCGACGTTCAGGCTTACCTCACTC
>CAZGFK010000100.1:0-3800 GCA_964524815.1 uncultured Oscillospiraceae bacterium | reverse complement strand
GAATCCGCTGAACCGGCGGGTTCTTTTTGGTTGTGTGAGTGAGCAGGGGCAGAATGTGTTTTGATGCATTTTCAATTTTAACGGATTATGAGAAAAAAACTCTTGACATTTAGCGCCGTATAGGGTAGAATACCCCTTGCTTGAAGAAAAGGACGATTGGCGCAGCTGGTAGCGCATCCGCTTGACGTGCGGGAGGTCACAAGTTCGAGTCTTGTATCGTCCACCAATAAAAAGGAAGCACATTTGTCGAATCGGCAAATGTGCTTCCCTTTTTAATATGATGTTATCTACTCCTCGTATTAAGCAGCACAACGGCGGCGAGGATGAGGAGCACGCCGAGGGCAGAGAGAAGCGTAATACTCTCGCCAAACACCACAGCGCCAAAGAGAGTCGCCACCATAGGCTCAACTGTGGCGAGAATAGCCGCGCGTCCCGGCTCTGTATATTTAAGGCCGACGGTATACGCGGCAAAGGGAATGACCGCTGTGATAAGCCCCGTCACGAGTACCAACAGCAAAAGCGCGCCGACGTCGCCGCAATCTGCGACTATCCCGACAAGCTCGCCCGGCGCGCACACGCACCACGCGCCCAACGCCGCAACAACGAATGTGCCCGCCGTAACCGTGAGCGGGGTGTACTTTCTCAGCGCTACAGAGCCGAGAATGCTGTAAAGCCCGTAGCCCAAGCCCGAGCACAGCCCGATTGCCAGCCCCGCCGCGCTTATATTACCGCCGCCGAGGCCGCAAACGAGCATACATCCGCCGAACGCGCACGCGAGCGCCGCAAGCTTCTTCGCGGAAAGGCGTTCTTTGAAGAAAATGCAGGACATGAGCATGACCCAAATGGGCGAGGTATAAAGCAATATCGCGGCCATGGAAAGCGTCATCATGCTGATAGCCGTGAAATAGCAGACGGTGAAGAAAAGTATGCTCCCCAAGCCGAGACCGAGGAAAAGCGGGATGTCTCGCGCATCAATGCGCCCTTTTCCGCCGCTGATGCCGACATTTAACAGCGTAAACGCCACCGCTGCCACCGTCAGGCGTAGAGCAACTATCTGAATGGAGTTAAAGCCGTACTCCGTCAACGCGCGCACGAATATACCCATGCTGCCCCAAAATATGCCCGCCGTAATTATCAGCACACTGCCGAAAAGCGCGCCGTTCCCTTTCAATTTGTTCATTTCCGTGTCTCCGTTTCTTCTTTTTCACGGCTGATACTAATACACGCCGCACGGATTGTCAACAAAAAAGCTCGCCGAGCGGAACAAACTGCGCTCTGAGCGCGTCTAACAACGGCGCGGAGGTTTTTGCGTAGATTTATAGATTTACATAATTCCCTCTTCCCTTTTTTGCGCAAATGCTGTATAATAGTTTTTGTAACAAAGAAAACTCCGCAAACTGATAATCGGGAGGCTGTATGCCATGAATAAAACCTTAAGAATTTTGCTTATCGCGCTGTGCGTTGTCTGCCTGGGCGTGTTCTGCTTCAGCGGATATAAGCTTTTTTCCACGCTCAATGAATATAAAGTTGCTCAGCGTACCTATAACGAGCTGAGTGAGCAATTTGTTTCCACCGAAGCCCCCGCCGCAACGGATGCGCCCGTCTCCGAGGCAGAATCCGTTGAGGATAAGGAGACTTCGCCCATCGCCGTTGACTTTGAAAAGCTCCTTGCTCAAAACGAGGATGTGTGCGGCTGGCTTTACAGCGAGGGCACCGTGATAAATTACCCCGTGGCACAGGGCAGCGACAACAATGAGTATCTGCACCACCTGCTTGACGGTACATATAACTCCAGCGGCACCTTGTTTGTTGACTGTGAGTGCGGGCCGGAGTTTTCCGGCACGAACACCGTCATCTACGGCCACAACATGAAAGACGGCTCTATGTTTAACTCGCTCCTCAACTACAAGGAGCAAAGCTATTACGAAGAGTACCCCGTAATCTACCTCAACACTCCCAAGCAGAATTATAAGATTGAGGTCTTCTCCGCCTATATCTGCAATTACGATTCCGACACCTATACCCGCGATTTTTATTCTGCCGAGGATTACGCGGCATGGGTAGCCAAAATGCAGGGACAGAGCGACTTTAGCTCCGATGTTGAAGTGACGGCGAATGACCGCGTAATCACCCTTTCTACCTGCACCTATGAATACGACAATGCCCGCTTTGTCGTGCAGGGCAAGCTTGTTGCGCTTGATGCGTGAGGGCGCTGACGTTAAGCCCCTGCGCGTTGACTGTATATTAACGTAAAGGAAGTATATATTATGCGTATTGTCACTGTCAGCCGTGAATTCGGCAGCGGCGGGCGCGAAGTCGGCAAGAGGCTTGCCGATGCGCTCGGTATAGCGTACTATGACCGCGAGATAATCGCCGCAATTGCCGAGGAAGCGAAAATGGATGCGGGCTACGTTGAGCACATTCTCGACAACAGCCTGCACTACAGCACCCCGCTGACCTTTTCCCACACGCTTTCCCTCAACTATTTTGTCAACAGCAGCGCCCCTCAGCTTTTGGGCTTGCAGCACAAAATAATACGCAGTCTCGCCGAAAAGGGCGACTGCGTGATAGTCGGCCGCGGAGCGGACGCGATATTGGAAGCCTACAAGCCGTTTCGCATCTTCGTTTATGCCGATATGGACGCAAAGCTTGCCCGCTGCCGCGCCCGCGCAACCGCTGACGAGCATTTGACCGACCGCGAGCTTGAGCGCAAGATACGCCAAATCGACAAGAACAGAGCGGATAACCACGACCTTATTTCTTCCGCGCGTTGGGGTGACCGCGAGGGCTATGACCTCTGCGTCAACACCACAAACGTGGTGATTAAGGACGTTGTGCCGCACATTGCGGAGTATGCCAAGGCGTATTTCAACGCGAGCAAGGCGGAATAAAGCAAAATGGCGCAGCGCCGACCTTGCGGCGCTGAACATAGCAAAAGAGAGTGTAACGAAAAAGTACCGTTACGCTCTCTTTGGTTTTATCGCCGCGTATCCGCAGCTTCACATTTCCACAGTGTGAACCGAGCAACCGTGTTCGGTGAGAATGGCTATCAAATCCTCGGTTTTCATGAACACTGTGGCGGTGTTTTCGTTTGGATGGAGAGAGAAGATGCCGGGTTCAGCAAGGAAGAACGCATCTAGGTATAGCTCCACGCGGTGCTCTGCGTCATTTAATAAGCCCAGCGGCGTAACGCCTGCTGCTAAGCCGAGGTGCTCGCGCAGCTCATCTTTCGTTGCAAAGGTCAGCTTTTCAAGGCCGTTTTCGCGGCGAAAGGCATTGAGGTCAACCTTGTTGTCCTCGCGCGAGGAAATGAGATAGAATTTCTCCCGGTGCTTCTTGTCGCATAGGAATAGATTCCTCGTGCCGGACGTGGGATAGGGCAGGGCAATTTCCTCTGCGTCCTCAAGGCTGAACATGGCGCGGTGCTCTATAACCTCGTGCCACACTCCGCGCGCTTCAAGAAGCGCGTATATCTCCTGCTTTCCGTATTGGGGCGCTTGTGCATTGCTCATGGCTGTTCTCCGTTTTCCGCGCCGCTCGGCTCATGCCGCCTCATCGCGCAGTGGTGTCATTCGTGGTGTCTACATTATATAGTACGCGCGGTGTGTTGTCAAATACTGTGTGGGAGTGGGGGTGAACACACATATTTGCTCTTGAAGTCGCGTGTGGATTAGTGTATAATGTACGAGCGTCGGCAGACAGCCGTGCGCTGATAATAGAATATCCGGGATTAGCGCAGTTGGTAGCGCGGGTGGTTTGGGACCATCAGGCCGGGAGTTCGAGTCTCCCATCTCGGACCA
>CAZGFK010000099.1:0-3807 GCA_964524815.1 uncultured Oscillospiraceae bacterium | reverse complement strand
AGATTTTGCTGAGCCAGCGCTCCTTTGACGAAGGACCTGGCGGCAACAGCCCATACGGCGGCAATCAGATAGAACGCATGATAGGCAAATGCTCCTTCGAGCCGGAACAGCCCCGCGCGCCCAAGGCCGCGTATTCCTTTGAATACTTCACCCTTTTGGAAAAGCTCAACCACATTCGCTTGCTTGACGGCGGGGAGAGCGCACCGTTTACGGACGTGCAGCGCCAAGCGCTCATCACTCTTGCCCATTCAACGGACACCCTTACTTATGCCAAGATTCGCAAGGAGCTTGCGTTGGGCGATACTGTGCGCTTTAACATGGTGCGCTATACCGATGATATGACGGTTGAAGAGCATGAGAAGAAAGAAAAAATACCCTGCCTTAAAGCGTATCATCAAATGCGCCGCGCCGTTGAAAAAGTCGGTAAAGGCCGCTTCGCCCTAATCACGGCGGCACAGAGAAATGAAATAGGCCGCGTTTTGTCTACTTACAAAACAAGCGAAAGAGTAGAACAAGCACTTGCCGAAGCAGGGCTTGAACAAGTGGATATTGCGGCGCTTGAAGAGCTTAATTTCACCAAAACCGGGCATTTGTCTGTCCTTGCGTGTGACAAGATAATTCCGTACCTTGAAAAAGGCATGAATTACTCCGATGCGTGTACCGCCGCCGGGTACGATTTCCGCGCCCATAATAAGGACGGCAGACAAATGTATCTCCCACCCTTGGATGCTGATTGCCACGAGGTTACAAGCCCTGTCGTCCGCCGCGCGATATCGCAGACGATTAAGGTCGTCAATGCTATCATTCGCCGCTACGGGCAAAGCCCTGTGTATGTCAATATCGAGCTTGCAAGGGAAATGTCAAAAGACTTTGCCGAGCGCAACAAGATAAAAAAGCAGCAGGACGACAACAAGAAAAAGAACGAAGCAATATTCAACCAAATTGCCGAGTATAAGCAAGGCGCGCCCACGGGCTTAGATCTTGTCAAGCTCAAGCTTTATAATGAGCAAGGCGGCGTGTGTATGTATTCCCAGCGGCAAATGACTTTGGAACGCTTATTTGAGCCGAACTATGCCGAGGTAGACCATATTGTGCCCTACAGCATAAGCTTTGACGATAGGTATATTAACAAAGTCCTCGTCTTGACGGAAGAGAACCGCAACAAGGGAAACCGCTTGCCCTTGCAGTATTTGAAAGGCAAACGGCGCGATGATTTCATTGTTTGGGTGAACGGCAATGTGCGCGATTATCAAAAGCGCAAGCTTTTGCTGAAAGAAGAGCTTACAGCGGAAGAGCAGCAGGGCTGGAAAGAGCGCAACTTGCAAGACACCAAGTTTATGTCAAGCTTCCTTTTGAATTACATAAACGACAATCTTGCGTTTGCTCCGTCCGTGCGCCGGAAAAAGCGCGTCACGGCGGTGAACGGCGCGGTTACGGACTATATGCGCAAGCGCTGGGGCATCAACAAGGTGCGCGCTGACGGCGACAGACACCATGCCGTGGACGCTGTGGTTATCGCCTGCGTGACGGACGGGCTTATCCAAAAGGTCAGCAGATATGCCGCGTGGCATGAAAGCCATTATATGCAAACCGAGAGCGGGAGCTTCCTTGTTGACCCGCGAACGGGCGAAATCAAGCAAGAGTTTCCTTATCCGTGGCCGTGGTTCAGAAAAGAGCTTGAAGCGCGTCTCGCCAATGACCCCTCGCGCGAAATCGCCCAGCTTAAGCTGCCGTTTTATATGGACGATGACGCGCCTAAGGTGAAGCCCCTATTCGTTTCGCGTATGCCCTCGCGCAAAGTTACCGGCGCGGCGCATAAGGACACCGTGAAAAGCGCCAAAGCGCTGAAAGACGGGTATGCGATTGTTAAGCGCCCGCTTACCGCCTTGAAGCTTGACAAAACGGGCGAGATTGCCGGGTATTAAAACCCGTCCAGCGATACTCTGCTCTATAACGCTTTGAAAGAGCGCCTTGCCGAGTACGGCGGCAACGCCGAAAAAGCCTTTGAAGCGCCGTTCTATAAGCCGAAGAGTGACGGCACGCCCGGCAACCCCGTCAGCAAAGTGAAGCTCTTAGAGCCTACAACGCTTTCCGTCCCCGTCCAAAACGATACCGGCATTGCTGATAATGATTCTATGGTTCGCATAGATGTGTTCAAGGTCGAGGGCGAGGGGTATTATTGGGTGCCTATCTATGTTGCCGATACTCTGAAACCCGAATTGCCGAACCGCGCGGTGGTGGCATTCAAAGCATACAACGAATGGAAAGAGATGTCGGACGAAAACTTCGTGTTTTCCTTGTATCCGAATGATTTATTCAAAGCCACGCATAAAAAAGAAATAAAAATGGCTAAATGCTTTGCTGAAGGCACCTTGCCGGATACAGTGATTTGCAAGGAAAGCCTGTTTTATTTCGTGAGTGCAGGAATTTCGGTTGCGTCAATTTGTTGTGTTACAAACGATAATACATATACGGTTAAAAGCCTCGGTATTAAAACCCTTGAAAGCTTGGAAAAGTATACTGTGGATGTTCTCGGCGAGTATCACCCGGTAAGGAAAGAGGAGAGACAGCGGTTTAACAAAAAGAAAGGTTGAGAAAATGGCGTTCAGAAACATCATTGTCGAAAGCCCGGCGCATATCTCCGTGAAAAATAAGCAGCTCATCATAAAAACCGACGGCGAGCATTCCCTAGCCGTTGAGGATATTTCTGCGCTCCTTTTGGAAAGCAGACAATCCACTGTTACAACAGCCGCGCTGTCCCTTTTGGGGCAGTGCGGCTGTGCCGTTTTCGTGTGTGATGAAAAGCATATGCCCTGCGCCGTGCTTACAGCGTATTCTCAGCATAGCCGCCAGCTCGCAGTCGCGGCGAGCCAGCTATCCTTGGGCGAGGTGCTTAAAAAGCGGCTTTGGCAGAGTATAGTCATTGCAAAAATCAATAATCAGGCGGAATGTCTCCGCCTTTGCGGCAAAGAAAGCGCCGCCGAGGGGCTGAAAGCGATTGCGGCTTCCGTCCGCTCCGGCGACAGCGGCAATGCCGAGGCTTTTGCCGCCGCGCGCTATTTCCCCGCGCTATTTGACAAAGGCTTTACGCGCGCTGCCAATAACGGCATTAATTCCGCGCTCAATTACGGCTATGCCGTGCTTCGCGGCTGCATGGCGCGCTATCTCGCTTCCTACGGCTTTTTGCCTATGCTGGGGCTTCATCATAAAAGCGAATTGAATTCTTTCAACCTCGCCGATGACATGATGGAAGCCTTTCGCCCCGTGGTGGATTTGCTGGCTTTTACGCTCTTTGACGCGGATGATATCCTCACGCCCGAAAAAAAGCGCCTTTTGTTCAATTGCCTGAATCTTGATATTTTATCGGGCGGGCAAAAGCATTCCGTTAGCTATGCTATGGAGCGTGCTGTGCAAAGCTTGCAAAGGTCAATGAATCGCGGCGAATGCGGCCTCATTTTGCCGGAGCTTCTGCCGCTCAGTCAGCACCGTTATGAATAAGTTTATGAGAATCATGGTCTTTTTTGATTTGCCCGTGCAAACGAAGAGCCAACGCCGCGCGGCCACGCGCTTTCGTAATTTTCTCCTCGCGGACGGTTATCATATGATTCAATACTCTGTCTATGCCCGTGTCTGCAACGGCTCGGACGCGGTGGAAAAGCACAGGGCGCGCATAAAGAACAATCTGCCCTCGAATGGCTCAATTCGTATGCTTGTCATAACTGAAAAGCAGTATGAAGCGATAGACATTCTCCTCGGCAAGCTCACCCAAGCGGACGATAGCTTTCAATGCGAACAGCTTTCTATATT
>CAZGFK010000098.1:0-3870 GCA_964524815.1 uncultured Oscillospiraceae bacterium | reverse complement strand
GCGAGGACCTTAACGGTCTTGCCGTTGACGGTGAGGGTGCTTGCCTCGTCGTCGGCGCAGACGCAACCGTCGAAGCGGCCGTGAACGGTGTCATACTTGATAGCGTAAGCCAACTGGCTGGCGGGGTGGCCGGGAGCGTTGATTGCAACAACCTCGATGTCATCGGCGCAGATAGCAGCTCTGAAGGTCAGAGAACCGATACGGCCAAAACCATTGATACCAACTTTGATCATATTAGATATCCTCCATAATAAAATTGTAAACAAAGTAAGCTGATACGAGCTTATATACAAAATTCCCGCAGGGGAAAATTGTGCCTTATTTAACGTACTAATTTTAACATATAATATGAACAAAATGCAATATTCAGCCTCGTTTATTTTGAACAAAAAAGTGCCGAAAATTCGCGGCAAATCACGTAAATTCGAGGTAGACTATTGTGTATTTTGTCTATTTTTGATAGAATACGAAAAAAGGGGTCAAGGAGAGTTGACTATGGTTCAGGTTTCATCTGATATTCTCGCCTTAACGGGCGAGGCGTTGGTGCTGGCAAAGGCGGGCAGCGTGTGCTTTGCCAATGCCGCGGCGAAGAAGCTTTTGGGCGCTGACTGCGAGGGAAAACGCATGGCCTCGCTCTTCCCGCCGGAGATTGTCGGCGCGCAGGGCTCGGGCTTTATTGCGGACGCGCCCGTCAACGGCGAGCGGCGCATCGTGCGCGTGATGAAGCAGGACGGGATGCAGGCGCTCTTTATAGCAAAGCCGTCCGGCGAGCCGGTTATGCTCAGTGAGGCGCTTATTTACTCTATGCGTAATTCGCTTATGACAATGTGTATGTCAACCGAGCTTTGCCGCACCCGCGCCGAGGACATACAGGACGCGGAGCTTAGCGCGGGGTTAGCGTCAATGTCGCAAAGCTATTTTCGTATGTCGCGCATTTTGGAAAACCTCAGCGCCGCCAAAAGCATAGTGAGCGGCACTTTGCGCTTCACACCCGCGCGCTTGCATATTTCCGATATGTGCCGGCAGATAGTGGAGCACGTGAAAGTGTTCGTCCCCACGCCGGAACTGAGCTTCGAGGGCGGGGAAGATCTGCTCGTTGAGGGGGATGCCGCGCTCATTGAGCTTTTGCTCTTAAACCTTATTTCAAATTCGCTCATTCACGCCGAGGGGCGCACGCGCGTGAGCGTCCGGCTCATTGACGCAGGGGAGAGCGTGATTCTGTCCGTCACGGATAACGGCTGCGGCATAAAAAGCGAGGAGCTACCGCTGGTGTTTAATAAATATGTCCACTCCTTCCCCTTGGCGGAGCTGGGCGGCGGCGCGGGCTTGGGGCTGACGGTTGTGCGCGGCATTGCTGAAAAGCACGGCGGTACGCTCCTTTTGGAAAGCCGCCCCGACATGGGCACTGCCGTGCGCGTGTCCCTTAAAAAGCCGGGCATGGCGAGCAGCTATATGAGCACGCCTGAGGAGAAGTACAACACAAGCAGCGTCAGCATCCTGACGGGGCTGGCGGATTACCTGCCCGATAAATTCTATATCGAAAGATATTTGGATTGATAAAGACTATAGAATATAGTTCTATAAAAGCGCAAGCGCCGAAAAAACGGTGCTTGCGCATTTTAAGTGTCAGTTTACATTCCGCGCCGCTGCTCTTCCACCTTGACATAGAATTTGTTGCGGGAGATAACGGCGTGCTCCATGTTGAGCACATAATCCAGCTCCAGCTCTCCGCCGTTAGCGTCAAAGCTGTGGCGGATTGAGCGCGTTTTAATGCCGAGGGTTGCGCTGCCGTAGGGCGTGTCGTAGATGAAGCGGTTATTTTCCCTCTCGCGGAACACCATCCGCCCCTGCACAAGCCCGTCGCGGTCTATTATAACCTCGTTCGGGCGCACAAACACGCTCGTGCGCGTACCCTCAAGCCCCGTCACCTCGGATTCAAGGTAGCTGAAGCAAGCCGTGTCCCCGTCAAGAAAATAATTGCCGTCCGTGCTGAAGTCGAGCAGGTCGCGGTCGTCCGCGTCGCTGTTTTGTACGCTGTGCATGGATATTACAACATCCTTCATCATCTCAAACCCTCCGTTTCCTCTGCGCTCGCGGCGTGTACCGTAGGCTCTTTATCGCCGCCGAGAAAGCGCGCGGCGTGTGCGGCAAATTCGCTCGTGCTGCCGCTGGTGTAGTATTCGGTCGCGGCCTCGGCGCTGTCGCCGGTGAGAGCGTGCGCCGTGAGATAATCGCGCATATTCTCCGCCGCGCAGCCCGCCGCGCTTATAAGCGCCGTGTCGCTCCCCAAGTAGGCGCGTATCGCGTCCGCGGCAAAGTCAAAGTGTGTGCAGCCGAGCAAAAGCGCGCCCACATTCGCATCCCTCATCGGCGCGAGATAGCGCGCCACGGCTTCGGCCAGCATTTCATCGTCTTTGTCAGTGTGGCCGCTCTCAATGAGCTGCACAAAGTCCTGACACGCGATGTCTATAATCTCCCGTCCGGGGCATAGCGCGGCCAAGCGGCGCTTGAATGCGCCGTTTTTGATGCTGGCGCTTGTCGCGATAATGCCGATGGGCGCATCGGAAGCTATCTCCGCAAGGCGCTGCACGGACGCGTCAATCACGTTTATAACCGGCAGACGGAAGCTTGCAAGGATATCTCCCGCCGTGCTCGATACTGTGCCGCACGCGGCTATAACGGCCTTTGCGCCGAGCTTTGCCATAAGCTCCATGTCCTGCTGTGCCATAATGCGCAGATCTTCCGCCGGGCGCACGCCGTAGGGATTTCGCCCTGTGTCGCCGAAGTATATTATATTTTCATTCGGCATAAGCGCTCTCAGCGCCTTGAGCGAGTTCAGCCCGCCCAAGCCGGAGTCGAAAATGCCAACGGGTCTGTTGTCCATGGGGTTCTCCTGCTTGATTTGTTTTCAAGTTAACATTGTACCGCATTCCGCGCTTCAATACAAGTAAAATTTGTTTGCCGTTTATGTGGAATTTGTGTGCGCTTCGTGCTATAATAGGTATACACAAGGAGGCGAGCATTTATTATGAACATTGAGCTTACCGATAAGGAATTTCGGCGGCTGTTAGATATGGTGTATATAGGCAACTGGATTTTGAACTCCACGCGCGGCGAGGATCGCTTCGAGGACTATGATGTTATGCAGGAAAAGCTTTTTTCCATGTGTCCGGCGAACGGTATGCGCTCGCTTGTGCAGCTTTGGCGCGGGCATATTTACCCCTCTCAGGCGTATGAGGACGGCGGCATACACGAGGCCATTGCCGACTATGAGGACGCGGTTTTTTACAACATACTTGCCGAAGAGCTTGCCCGGCGCGACCTCGGCCTTGAGGACAGCGACCCCGAGGACTTTGAGGAGCTTACCGCGCGCATGGAGGACTATCTCATGGAGTTTGAGCGCACGGGGCTTGACAGCGTGAGCGTGGATATTGACTGAAAGAGGCCTACAGATGAATGACGAGCTTACAAAGCAGGATTTGAAGAAAATGCGCGAGGAGCTGGACTATCGCCGCCTTGAGCTTATGCCGGAGCTTATCGAGGAAGTCAAGCGCACGCGCGCATTCGGCGATTTGAGCGAGAATTTTGAATATAAGGCCGCGAAACAGGCGCAGAACAAAAACCGCAGCCGCATTCGTTACCTGGAGGGCATGATTAAAACCGCCAAGGTCATTGACGACCGTTCCCGCGTCGATGAAGTGGGGCTGTTCGACAAGGTGGAGATTTATATGCCCGAGGATGACGAAACGGAGATAATCCAAGTCGTTACAACCGTGCGCTGTGACCCGCGCCGCGGGCTTATCAGCAAGGAATCGCCGTTCGGGCAGGAAGTGCTGGGCAAAAAGGTGGGCGATAAATTCACCGTCCGCG
>CAZGFK010000097.1:0-3956 GCA_964524815.1 uncultured Oscillospiraceae bacterium | reverse complement strand
ACAAGGCCGACCTTCTCGCCCTGAGCGGTGAGGTAGTCGATAACTTCTTCTGCGACATCGCAGATAGAACCCATAGCGACGATAACGCGCTCTGCATCGGGTGCGCCGTAGTAGTTGAACAGCTGGTAATCAGTGCCGAGCTTTTCATTGATCTTGCCCATGTACTCTTCCACTATCGCGGGGACGGCTTCATAGTACTTGTTGGAGGCTTCACGGTTCTGGAAGAAGATATCTCCGTTTTCGTGTGAGCCGCGCATGGTGGGATGCTCGGGGTTGAGGGCGCGCTCGCGGAACGCCTTGACAGCGTCCATATCGACCATGTCCTTGAGATCATCATAGTCCCAAACTTCGATCTTCTGAATCTCGTGAGAGGTGCGGAAGCCGTCAAAGAAGTTGACGAACGGCACGCGACCCTTCAAAGCGGCAAGGTGAGCCACGGGGCTGAGGTCCATGACTTCCTGCACGTTGGACTCGGCGAGCATGGCAAAGCCGGTCTGACGGCAAGCCATGACGTCACTGTGATCGCCGAAGATGTTGAGGGTGTGGCTGGCGACGGTACGCGCGGAAACATGAAAGACTGCGGGCAGAAGCTCGCCGGCGATCTTGTACATATTCGGAACCATCAACAAAAGACCCTGAGACGCGGTGTAGGTCGTGGTGAGAGCACCGGCGTTCAAAGAGCCGTGGACAGCACCGGCAGCGCCGGACTCGGCCTGCATCTCCTGCACCTTAACGGTAGTGCCGAAGATGTTCTTTCTCCCGGCAGCGGACCACTGGTCAACATAGTCGGCCATGGGGCTGGACGGGGTGATGGGGTAGATAGCTGCTACTTCGGTAAACGCGTAGGATACATGGGCGGCAGCGTTGTTGCCGTCCATCGTTTTGAAGTGTCTCTGCATTCTATATTCATCTCCATTAAAAAAATAAAACATTGCGTATCCGCTCACAGGGCATAGCTATGCCCGGGTTACAGACACAAATAGTTTACCATTCTTTTGACGAATTGTAAACCATAATAGTGGATAAATTTTTAGTTAAATATATACGAAATTGGGCATAGACCATGCAAATTTATGCAAAAGCGAAAAAACAAGGTTAAATACTGCGTTCGGGAGTTGGTATTTTCACGCGGATATGTTATAATGGCGGCAGCAAGGGAACACAAGAGCGAAAAAGGAGAAAAACATGAGTATAGTAATAAACGAACCTAAATACCGCAACGGCCTTTTGCAGGCTATCCGCGCGCAGCTTGAGCACCGCGCCTTTTGGCTCTACCTTTTGTGCGATGAGGCGCAAAAGCGCGGCTTAGACCCCAGAGACTTCGGCAGTGCGGCCGTGAGGCGCTGCGGGCTTTCGCAGGGTGCGGGGCTTGTGAAGAAAGGGAAGACCGACAGCTTCAAGGGGCTGAAAAAGACGCTTTTCACCAAGGCGGCGCAGCTGGTGTTTGAAATGGAAATCAAGGAGAGCACGGACGAGAAGCTTTCTATCGACTTTCATTATTGCCCGCTGGTTAAGGCGTGGCAGAACGCCGGGTGCTCGGACGAGGAGATCGCCATGCTGTGCGACATTGCCATGTGCGGCGACCATGCCATAGGCGAGTGCTACGGCGGCTCGCTCGACCTGCCCAAGTGCATCGCCAAGGGCGACGATATCTGCGCGCTGAGATATCACAAGTGAGTTTTCCATAGATTTACTAAAATCGGCAAAAACGCCCTCGTGCAAAAGCACGGGGGCGAAAGTTTATCTAAAATGCACGATAAAATACTTCAAAATCTGCTTGTAGTTTTGAAAATGATGTATTATAATAAATAATCGGCTTTATATGATATAATTGATAGAATTTATTGTACCCTATACCCTGCCGAGGCGGCGGCTGCACGCCGCTAAAGCCAATCTTCAGAAAGGAGAGGTATTATTATGGTGAATATAATCAACGGCAACGGGATGCTCAGCATAGCGGAAGAGGTGTTCACGAATCTTGCCGGAGACGCGGCGACAAGCTGCTTCGGCGTGAAAGGCATGGTCACGTGCTCCAAGGAAGGCGGCCCGTGGCAGCTTTTGCGGCGTGAGTCGATGTCCAAGGGCGTTGTGGCGCACAATAACGATGACGGCACTGTGTCGCTGGAGCTGCATATAGGCGTGGATCACGGCGTGAACATCAGTGCGGTTTCCCGCAGCATTATGAAAGAGGTCAAATATAAGCTCACTAAATCCACGGGCGTTCCCATTAAGAGCGTGGATGTATATATAGATACGATTATCGGATAAGAGGTACTGCAACTTGAAAGATTACATTGATGCCGCCGCATTCAAAGAGATGATACTCTGCGCGGACGCGGCGCTGCATAATAATATACAGCATATCAACGAGCTGAACGTATTCCCCGTACCCGACGGCGACACGGGCACGAATATGTGCCTTACCCTCAATAACGCCGCAAACGAGCTGAGAAAGCGCAGCTTTGTCTCTATTGATAAGGCGGCCGACTGCGTTTCCGGTGCGCTTTTGCGCGGCGCGCGCGGCAACTCCGGCGTTATTCTCTCGCTCCTTTTCCGCGGCATTGCAAAGCGCCTTAAAGGCATGGAAACCGCAGGCGCGCTTGAGTTTGCCGGTGCTATGGCGGACGGGGTGGACGCGGCGTACAAGGCCGTTATGAAGCCCGCCGAGGGTACTATACTCACTGTATCCCGCCTTGCAAGTGAGGCCGCCGTGCAGGCTGCCGGAGCGGGCGCGAGCATGGAAAGCGTTTTTGAATGCGCCATCTCCGCCGGTAATGACGCGCTGGCGGACACTATCAATCTCAACCCCGTTTTGAAAAAGGCCGGCGTTGTGGACGCGGGCGGCAAGGGCTATATGGTCATTCTTTCGGCCATGCTTGCCTCTCTTCGCGGCGAAATTGCCGCGCCCGCAAGTGCCGTTGAGATCAAGGACGGCGGCGAAAGCCCCTTTGACGTTTTCGATACCGAGGAGATTACCTTTGCCTTTGATACGGTGTTTATCGTGCGCAAGAATGACCCCGATGTGGATCTTGACCCGTACCGCGCCTATCTCAACAGCATCGGCGACAGCCTGGTTATCGGCGAGGACGATGAGGCGTTTAAGGTGCACGTACACACCAATACTCCCGGCGATGCGCTCAACGAGGCGCAGAAGTACGGCATATTGGAGCTTGCCAAAATCGAGAATATGCGCACCCAGCATGATGACATAGTCGCCGGGCGCAAGGCGCAGTCCACCGACGATTTAGACGCTATCGAGCAGGAGCTGGAAAACGGCGCGGTTGCCGCGCCCGAAAAGGAATTCGGTATAGTCACGGTTTGCGCGGGCAACGGCATGGCCGAGCTATTTAAAGAGCTGGGCGCTGACGGCATTGTTACCGGCGGGCAGACCATGAACCCCTCTACTGATGACATTCTCCGCGAGATTAACCGCACTCCGGCTTCCACGGTGTTTGTTTTCCCGAACAACAAGAACATAATCATGGCGGCAGAGCAGTGCATTCCGCTCACGGAAAAGCGCGTTATAGTTATCCCCACCAAGACCGTGCCTCAGGGCGTGGCGGCGCTTTTGAACTTCAACCCCGATGCGGGCGAAGCGGAGCTTGCCGAAGCGATGATAGAGGCGATGAAAGCCGTGCACACCGCAATGGTGACCTATGCCGCGCGCGATTCGGACTTTGACGGGCACACTATCCACGCGGGCGAGTATCTTGCTCTGCTGGACGGCGCGCTCTTGGGCAGCTATACTAACATCAAGACGCTCTTTAAAGAGCTGAGCTGGGCGTTTGACGAGTTTAGCCCCGAGTTTATCACGGTTTACTACGGCGAGGATGTGGAAATCGCCGACGCGCAGGACGCGGCGGCCACCATAACCGGTAGCTTCCCCGATGCCGAGGTCAGCGTCGTCAACGGCGGCCAACCCGTGTATTACTATATGATAAGCGTGGAGTAAAGCG
>CAZGFK010000096.1:0-4148 GCA_964524815.1 uncultured Oscillospiraceae bacterium | reverse complement strand
GTCTCCGGCACGTCCGACCTCGCCCCGCTCACCGAGCAGGCCGACATGATTTTGGAGCTGTTCCCGGAAACAAAAACCGTCGGACTTCTCTTCTGCTCTGCCGAGCCTAACTCCGAGTACCAGGTGCAGGTGGTTGAAAACTACCTGACCGAAAAGGGCATTACCTGCACTCGCTTCTCCTTTGCCGACTCTAACGATGTCGCATCCGTCACCACCAAGGCCGCGGCCGACAGCGATGTAATCTACATCCCCACCGACAACACCGCCGCTTCCTGCACCGAGACTATCGGCAACATCGTCCTTGCCGCCAAGACCCCCGTTATCTCCGGTGAAGCCGGCATCTGCAAGGGCTGCGGCGTGGCAACGCTTTCTATCAGCTACTACGACCTCGGCTGCACCACGGGCGAAATGGCCGCAAAGATCCTCACGGGCGAGGCTGATATAGCCACCATGCCCATTGAGTACGCTTCCGCCGTCAAGCAGTTCAACCCCAAAATCTGTGCCGAGCTCGGCATTGACGCGCCCGAGGGCTACGAGGCTCTGAGCTGAGATAAATTATTAATCCTACATTATAAACAAAAAAAGCACCCTGCGGCGGATAACGCCGCCGCAGGGGATTAACTACTAACTAAAGGTCAGGTGTGAAAACTATGCTTATTGATTTGCTCGGCGCTCTTCCCGGCGCGGTTGCGCAAGGCTTTGTATGGGGAGTTATGGCTGTGGGCGTGTTTATAACCTACAAGATACTCGACATTGCCGACCTCACCGTTGACGGCACTATTTGCACCGGCGCTGCCGTGTGCACCATGCTCATGCTCGCCGGGGTGAACCCTTGGGTTTCCATTGTTGCGGCAGTGCTCGCCGGTATGCTCGCCGGAGCGGTCACGGGGCTTTTTCACATTCTCCTCGGCATCCCCGCCATACTCTCCGGCATACTCTCGCAGATGATTTTATGGTCCGTTAACCTCAAAATCCTCGGCAAAGCAAACCAAGCCATCTCCGCTCGCTCAAACCCCGTTATCCTCTCTCAAATGGATATTCCCTCGGCGCTCATCGTGCTTGCGATATTCGCGGTTGTGCTTATCGCGGTGCTTTACCTCTTCTTCGGCACGGAGCTTGGCAGCGCCATTCGCGCCACGGGCTGCAACAGCGTTATGAGTCGCGCACAGGGGATTAACACCGATGTGGCAAAGCTTATCGGCCTTGCCCTTTCAAACGGCATTGTCGCTCTCTCCGGGGCGCTGTTGTGCCAGTACCAAGGCTACACGGACATCAACATGGGGCGCGGCGCGGTGGTAATCGGGCTTGCGGCGGTTGTTATAGGCGAGGCGCTTATGAGCCGCGTATCTCAAAACTTCGCCGTGAAGCTCACGGGCGTTGTACTGGGCGCTGTTGTATACTACCTCGTGTACCAAATCATCATCTTTGTCGGCTTTGACACCGATCTTCTCAAAATGTTCTCGGCGCTGGTTGTTGCGGCATTCCTCGGCGTGCCGCACCTGAGAAAAAAGCACTCTGCGGGAGGAAAACGCCATGCTTGAGCTTCGACATATAACTAAGATATTCAACAAAGGCACGGTGGACGAAAAGATAGCCCTGAACGATCTTTCGCTCACGCTCAATGACGGCGATTTTGTCACCGTTATCGGCGGCAACGGTGCGGGCAAGAGCACCATGCAAAACGCCATTTGCGGCACGTGGCAGCCCGATTCCGGCCAGGTTATATTGGACGGGATTGATGTCACGGCGCTGCCGGAGCATAAGCGCGCCAAGTACCTCGGCCGCGTCTACCAAGACCCGATGACCGGCACGGCGGCGAATATGCAGATTGAAGAAAACCTCGCCCTCGCCGCCCGCCGCGGCAAGCGCAGAACGCTTCGCCCCATGATAACTCGCGATGAGCGCGAAAGCTACAGAGTGCTGCTTGAAGAGCTGGGGCTGGGGCTTGAAGAGCGCCTTTCCGCCAAGGTAGGCACGCTCTCCGGCGGCCAGCGCCAAGCGCTTACGCTGCTCATGGCCACCCTGCAAAGCCCGAAGCTCCTGCTCCTTGACGAGCACACCGCCGCGCTTGACCCCAAAACCGCCGCGCGCGTAATGGAGCTGACGGAGAAGATAGTACACGAAACCCAGCTCACCACGCTTATGATTACCCACAATATGCGCGATGCCATACACTACGGCAACCGCCTTATCATGCTCCATGACGGGCGCGTTATCCTGGATATCTCCGGGGAAGAGAAAAAGAAGCTCACCGTGCCGGAGCTTTTGGAGATGTTCTCTAAAGCCAGCGGCAATGAGTTTTCCGATGACCGCGCAATTTTGTCTTGATAATCCTCTACTCTTTTATCTTATTCCTTCTAAAGAACCCACAGCCCGATTTCGGGCTGTGGGTTTGCACTTTTTATATCATTTTGTTTACGAGCTTGCCTATTCCCTCTATTTCTATCTCCACCGTGTCACCGCTCTTGAGCCAGCGCTGCTCTGCGCCGTGCTTTTCAAGCGCCACGCCGCTGGGTGTGCCGGTAAAGATGAGGTCGCCCGGCTCTAAGGCGATGTACTTGGACGCGTAGCTTACGATGTCGGCACAGGTATGAATCATGTCGGCAGTCGTGCCATCCTGACGAAGCTCGCCGTTTACGTAGCTTCGTATGCGCATACCCGCTTCGGGATTAACGCTGTCCGCCGTGGCGATAAACGCCCCGCACGGGCCGAAGCCCGGCAGCGCCTTGCCGATGAGCCATTGGCTGGTGCGCTGTTGCGGCGCGCGGCAACTGAGGTCGTTGCCGCAGGTGTACCCGAAGATATAGCTTTGCGCTTCTTCGCGTGTGACATTCCATGCGCGCGAGCCGATTACGATTACAAGCTCCGCTTCGTAGTCATAGCTCTCTTCCCACTCCGGCAGTGTGATTTCCGCACCCGTAGGCACGAGGGAATCGGCGAATTTTGAAAAGAGTATAGGCACCGGGGCGGATTTGAGCTCCACCTTTTCCGCGTGCGCGCGGTAGTTAAGCCCCACGCATACGAGCTTGCCGGGTTTGGACACGATGTTGAGGTATTCCGGGTTTTCCACTGTGCTAAGCGCCGTGTCGCGCTCTATCGCGGCGAGTGTTTCCCGCTCTGCCCCCGCTATAACCTCGTCAATGGAGTGCTTATACCCCGCCGCCGTTGCGTCAACAACCCCGCGCGGCGTAGCTATTCCGAGATGCTCCTCACCGTTTATTTTTATGCTGCAAAGCCTCATATCTGTGCGCCCCCTGTGTTGATTTTCTATATTATATAATGTTCTCTGCGTTAAATCAAGCCGTGTCGCACCTTAATCGCGCCTGAAGCTCGCCCCACAGCTCAAGGGTTTTGAATTTGAGGGTGTAGCCGCTGTCGCTTTCGGTTATGAGGGCGTAGTTATCCCCCGTCATGGCCGCGCGCACCTCGCTTGCCTCCACTCCGCCCGTACACAGCGGCGGGAACACCACGCACCACCAGTTTTGCCCCTCGCCCTCGCCTATCACAACTTTCAGCGATTCGTATTCCCCCGCCGGAAGCGCAAAGCCCGCGTAGCGCCGGGTGGGGTATTGCTCCTTGCCCAGCGTCACTCTTACACCGCGCCCCTCGGCGCTTTCTGCGGCAGCACGAGCTATGCCGTTGAGGTTTTCGCGTATCGTCTCGCGCGCCTCGGCTGTGCTTTCCACGCCCTTCAGCCTCGGCTCTATGTATTCAAGCACCGCGTTGCGCACTTGAAGCTTGAGCGCCTGTTCGCTCTCCTCGTCCGACACGGCCACAACGTGCAGCCGCACCAAGCCCCCGCTGAGCGCAATCTGCCGCCCCTCGGCCCACGTTCCCGCGCAAAGGGACACGCACAACGCAATAAGCAGCGCCCCCTCAACCGCCCGCACTCTCCGCTCGCGTTTGCTCTCTTTGTCGGCTTTGATTGTTTTTTGCGTCTTTGCCGCTTCGTTTGTTTTGTTTGCTCTACCCTCTTTGCCTGTTTCACTTACTTTGCCCGTTTTATTTATCTCGCTTGTGTCGCTTATCTCACTTGCTTTGCAACTTGCAACACCGTAATCCCCCATGTCTCCCCATCCTTTCCGTATGCATCGGTTTTAGCTTATGCTAAAGTGTTGCCGGGTGCGGCGGGTTTTATACAGGGGGTA
>CAZGFK010000095.1:0-4535 GCA_964524815.1 uncultured Oscillospiraceae bacterium | reverse complement strand
AGTGCATCCGCACCGGCGATATCGAGAACATCGGCAAAACCGCCCGCCACGGCACATACTTTGAAATGCTCGGCAACTTCTCGTTCGGCGATTATTTCAAGCATGAAGCCATTGCGTGGAGCTGGGAGTTTCTTACCTCGCCCGATTGGGTCGGCATTGAACCGGATAGGCTCTATCCCTCTATTTACGTAGATGATGACGAAGCCTTTGAAATTTGGAACAAGGAAATCGGCATTCCCGCTGAGCGTATTTTCCGCTTCGGCAAGGAAGATAACTTCTGGGAGCATGGCGCAGGCCCTTGCGGCCCGTGCTCGGAGATTTACTTTGACCGCGGCGAAAAGTACGGCTGCGGCAAGCCCGATTGCACTGTCGGCTGTGACTGCGACCGCTACATGGAAGTGTGGAACAACGTCTTTTCCCAGTTTGATAACGACGGCAACAATAACTATACCGAGCTTAAGCAGAAGAATATAGATACCGGCATGGGCTTGGAGCGCTTGGCCGTTGTTTGCCAAGGCGTGGATTCCCTCTTTGATGTCGATACCGTCATGAATATCACCCATAAGGTCAGCGAGCTTACCGGCGCATATTACGGAAAGAGCCACAAGATGGACGTGTCGCTTCGCGTTATAACCGACCATATTCGCTCCGCTACCTTCATGATTTGCGACGGCGTTTTGCCCTCAAACGAGGGCAGGGGCTACGTTCTCCGCCGCCTTTTGCGCCGCGCCGCGCGCCACGGCAAGCTCTTGGGCGTGAACGAACCGTTCCTTTATAAAGTCATTGACACGGTTATCCACGAAAACGAGTGCCAGTACCCGGAGCTTCGCGAGAAGCAGAGCTATATTACCAAGGTTGTTAAAACTGAGGAAGAAAATTTCGCCAAGACCATTGATGCCGGTATGAAGATTTTTGCCGAGCTTCTCGCCGAGCACAAGGCAAAGGGCGAAACCGTTTTCTCCGGCGCTGACGCATTTAAGCTTTACGATACCTACGGCTTCCCCATTGATCTTACGCTGGAAATGTGTGCCGATGACGGCATGACCGTTGACGAAGAGGGTTTTAAAGCGCTCATGGAAGAGCAGCGTGTGCGCGCGAGAAAGGCGCGTGAGGCACTGGGCGACCTCGGCTGGGCGGGTCAGGAATTCGGCAAGGATGTGCCCGAAACCGAGTTTATAGGCTATGAAAGCACCGAGTGCACCGGCAAGGTTGTCGCCATTGTAGCCGAGGGCGAGCTGCGCGATGAGATTACTTCCGGCACGGAAGCGATAATCGTGCTTGATCGCACTGTTATGTATGCCGAAATGGGCGGCCAAGTGGCCGATCACGGTACTTTGACGGCTGACGGCGTGAGCTTTGAGGTTAATAATGTCTCCAAGAATAAGGGCGGCAAGTTCATGCACAGCGG
Organism: uncultured Oscillospiraceae bacterium; assembly: GCA_964524815.1. GTDB lineage: Bacteria > Bacillota > Clostridia > Oscillospirales > Oscillospiraceae > Limivicinus. The sequence continues at coordinate 3,127 of CAZGFK010000095.1, read as the reverse complement.
CAAGCTCTTATCCGGCGCTGTTAAGCTTGGCGATGAGCTTCATGTGAGCATTGATGTCGAGCGCCGCAAGGCTGTTTCCCGCGCGCACACCGCGACTCACCTTCTGCAAAGCGCACTCAGACAAGTCTTGGGCGACCATGTGCATCAGGCTGGTTCTCTTGTCGAACCCGACAGACTTCGCTTTGACTTTACGCACTTTTCTGCCCTAACTACCGAGGAGCTTAGCCGCGTTAATGCGCTTATGGCCGATATGATTCTTGAGGGCGCTGAGGTTAACACCAAGGTCATGGCCTATGATGAAGCCAAGGAGCTTGGCGCAACTGCCCTCTTCGGCGAAAAGTACGGCGACACTGTGCGCGTAGTGACTATGGGCGATTATTCCATGGAGTTTTGCGGCGGCACGCATCTTGATAATATCGCGAAAGTCGGTATGTTCGTTGTCACGTCCGAGGGCTCTGTTGCTTCCGGTGTGCGCCGCATAGAAGCACTTACCGGGCGCGAGGTTATAAATAGATACGTCAATATGTCCTCCACCATGGCAAAGGTTGCCAATAAGCTCAAGGCGCGTCCCGTTGATATCATGTCGCGCGTGGAAAGTAATCTTCTTGAAATCCACGACTTGAAGCAGAACATAGATAAGCTTAAAGAGCAGATTATGTCCGGCCAGGCCGAGCGCTTGCTGTACGGCGCAAAGGACATTAAGGGACTGAAAGTTGTCACGATTACTAACGGCCCTGTCAACGCTGCCGATATCCGTAAAATGGGCGACCAGCTCAAGGATAGATACCCCAACATTGTAGCCGTCCTCGCCGCCACAGCTGAGGATAAGGCGACCATGCTTGCCATATGCGGCAAAAACGCTATTGCGCGCGGCATTCGCGCCGGTGATCTTATAAAGACCATTACGAAGCTTTGCGAAGGCTCCGGCGGCGGCAAGCCCGATTCCGCAATGGGCGGGTGCAAAAACCTTCTCAAGCTTGACGATGCTATGGCGGCGGTTGACAACTATGTCGATATGAACGCGCAGGATTGATTAAATAAAGGAGTGTGTCAAATGAACGATTGCCTTTTCTGCAAGATTATAGCGGGGGAGATTCCCTCTGCAAAGGTTTATGAGGATGAACACGTTTATGCCTTTCGCGACATTAACCCGCAAGCTCCCGTGCATATTCTCATAGTGCCGAAAGAGCATGTTTGCTGTGCCGATGCAATAGACGCTTCTAACTCCGCTGTCGTGGCGCAGGTATTTGAAGCCGTGCCCAAGATAGCCAAGGCCGAGGGGCTTGCCGGCGGCTACCGCGTTATCAATAACTGCGGCGCTGACGGCGGCCAAACCGTGATGCACCTGCATTTTCACCTCATCGGCGGCGAAAAGCTGAGCGAGAAAATAGTGTGATTATTTGAAAATAGATTAAAGTAAAACCGCCCGACACTTAAAAGTGTCGAGCGGTTTTTGCTAGAGCGTTTAGTAGTGTGTCCACATACTGTATATTTTAACAATGTGCTTTTCTTCACATACTTCATAAACCAGCCTGTGCTGTACATTTATCCGGCGTGAATACAGCCCATCCAAATCGCCAACAAGTTTTTCATAAGACGGCGGCGATTGATATGGGTTAAGCCGAATAATTTCTATCAGCGCCTTTGCCTTACCGTCAAGGTGCGCAGCCTTTAACTTCGGGATTTCTTTCAGCGCTGTTTTCGAGTAAACAACCTCATACATTACCATTCAACCTCGTCAGAAGGTATAAATTCAGAATTCGGAGCGGCTTTCACTTCAAGCAATTTTTCTCTCATACCCGGCACAGACAGAATGTGAAGCGTTTCCATTATCCCGCGATATTCTTCCTCGCTGATAACAACAGCGTTACCGGCCCTTGTGGAGATATTCAAAGGTTCGTTGTACTTGATTGTCTGTTCAAGCATGGAAAAAATGTTTTGTCTAAAATTAGTTATATTGGTGTTTAGCATTGTTAGCACCCTCCTCTATATGTACATTATAGCGTACATTTTCAAAATGTCAACAAGAACACATTGACTTCTATGGCGGACTGTGATATATTTTTACCCACAAGTTCGAGCATTGCTCATATCGGAAACGTTATGGGTCACGTCAGCATATAAAGTCTGCCGGGTGTTCGGGCTTTCTTTTTGCCTTTTTGGCATTAAAACCATACAGATATTGACTATTTGCTTCGTTCCATAACATTTATTGTTGTTGCGCAGCTGTATTTTGCCTCAGCCTCATGCTGAGAAATGGCTGGAGCAGCAACGGCGCGAGCGAGAGCGCGAAGTATACCGTGGGCTGGGTAAGATATTCAAACAGGACAGGAGAAGCTGAACGTTCAATCAAAGAGCAAATTGAACAGCACAGAGAAAAGCTTAATGCAATGAATGTTGTTGGGAGAGCAACTGTGCCAACTGATTTAGGAGATTTCAATGCAGTAACGGATTGGGCGCTCAAAGAACTTAAAAGCACGGGTTATGCTGTTGACAAGCAAGGCTTTGGGAAAATAGTCTTTAATGAATCGGAAATCAGAAACGGCGTTAAGTATGCAAAGACCCAAGCAGAAAAAGCGGCATTTGCTGTGCTGGATAAAGCTTTGAAACGAGGTATCGAAATAGATTCACACGGCAACCATAAACTACGGGAAAAATCCACGGTGACTTTCGCCGCGCCAGTTGAGCTTAATGGCATACGTGGGAACATGGCTGTTGTTGTAAACAAAAGAGGAAATAAGTATTATGCGCATAGAATAGTATTGCCAGATGGGACAGAGTTCAGATTTACAGAAAAAAACAATGTAACGCAAGGACCGAAACGGGGAGTTACCACAAAGGGCTCTCTTGCCGAATCCACAAGCGTTACATCTGATGCGAATATATCACAGCTCGGTGAAGAAGTCAACAGTAAGTTTTCCAAGCGCGAGCGTTCGTAAAAATGCGTGTTAAAAACAGATATAATTCAATCAAATAGTGAATGAATTATTCAAATTTGAACAGGGGTAAAAGCCCGAAAAGCATTGATAACAAAGAAGAAACCCGCAATCTCAACGATTGCGGGTTTCTTCAAAAATGGTCGGAGTGCGGAGATTTGAACTCCGGGCCTCTTGGTCCCGAACCAAGC
>CAZGFK010000094.1:0-4678 GCA_964524815.1 uncultured Oscillospiraceae bacterium | reverse complement strand
AGCTTGGAAATCCAAATTGCGCAGGTTGCGTCGCCGGTGATGTTCAGCGTGGTACGACCCATGTCGAAAAGCTTATCCACGCCCGCGATAATCGCGATACCCTCAACCGGGAGACCGACAGACGTGAGCACCATTGCCAGCATAATCATGCCCGCGCCGGAAACGCCTGCCGTGCCGACGGAAGCGAGAGTGGCGGTCAAGACGATCATCGCCATTTGGCTGAGCGTCAAATCAATGCCGTAGCAGCAGGCGATGAACACTGCGCAAACGGCCTGATAGATCGCCGTGCCGTCCATGTTGATAGTTGCTCCCAGGGGGAGAACGAACGAGCTTATTTCAGGCTCTGCGCCCAACTCGTTGCAGCATTCGATGTTCAAGGGGAGAGTGGCGTTAGAGGAAGTGGTGGTGAATGCGCAAATCATGGCCGGGGCAAGACCCTTGAAGAATGCAAGCGGGCTCATGCCGCTCAGGAAGCGGACGGACAGACCGTAAACAATGATAACGTGCAGAATGTAGCCGATGTACGCCACGCCTATGACGATAGCGAGTGTGCCCACGATGCTTGCACCGTTCACGGCGACCACGTTTGCCATGAGGCAGAATACGCCGATCGGAGTGAACTTAATTATCATCATCATGATGCTCATCACAACTTCGTTCAGGCAGTTGATAAGCTCGCCGACCTTCGCGCCCTTTTCGCCGGATGCGAGGATGCCGGAGCCAAAGAGAATCGCAATCACGATAACGGGCAGCATATCCATATCAACCATGGGGGAAAGAAGATTGTCGGGGAAGATGTCAACAATGACCTGCATCACGCTGGGGGATTCCTTGGCCGTGTACTCCAAGGCATTAAGCTCGGCGCTCGGCAGCATGGGGAAGTACCCTTTGAACATATTCACCACGACAAGGCCGATAACAACGGCGATTGCGGTGGTAACCATGTAATAAACAAAGGTTTTTAATCCGACAGAGCCGACGCGCTTAAGATCCTTGAGGGAGATAACGCCGTCCGTGATAGAAAACAGCACCACGGGGACAACAAGGAACTTGAGAAGATTGATGTAAATCGTGCCTATGGGCTTGAGATAGTCGGTGGTAAACTGAGGGTTGCTCAAAAACAGCAGACCCACGAGAATACCGGCCAGCATACCGATAAATATCCATGCCGGCAGAGAAAGCTTCTTCTTGTTTTCCATAATTCGCTCCTTTTCCTTTTTAATAATACCTTATATTAGTAATCTGTAAATATAATATCACGTGAATGCATATCATGCAATAATTTTTTCTCCCATTTAGTGCCTTGAAAGAAATTTTATTATTTTTGCACAAAAACGAGCGATATTTTTTGTTTAATCTTCAACATTGTTAGCTTTTCGACGAACGGAATATAATTCATGAGAAATAGTCAATGTGCAGAAATTAACGAAAACTAAGAAAGTGCCTTGAAAGAAGTAAAAAAGCCATGATTTTTGACGCACTTTGCGCTACTATATGGGGGTGAAACGGTGAAAATGAATATATATTGACGCTCAGTTAATAAGTATGCATAAAATATGCAGAAAGTGTTAATTTTTCTTTGCGTTTTGACAAAAAAATAATCATTGCAATGCTTTTAGCATTGCAATGATTATGTAAACCTATCAAACCCTCAAACGGATTAGATTATAAACCCACCGTCCACGCCCAGCACCTGACCCGTTACGTATTCGGCGCGCGCAAGGTACAATATGCTCTCCGCGATTTCCTCGGCGCGCCCAAGGCGACCGAGGGGGATTACATCCTCTGCAAGCGAGGTGAGCGTATCTTCGCCCAGCACCTTTACCATGTCCGTGTCGATAACGCCGGGGGCGACTGCGTTCACGCGAATCCCCGTGGGCGCAAGCTCCGCCGCGAGGGAGCGCGTAAGGCCGATAATGGCGTGCTTTGTCGCGGAATACGCCGATTCGCATGATGCGCCGTGACTGCCCCATATGGAGCTGACGTTGATAATGCATCCGGCGTGCTCGTGCAGCATATTGCCCAGCACGGCTTGCGTTGCGTTAAAGCACCCGCCGAGGTTCACCGCGAAAATGCGCTGCCAGTATTCGCTCGTAATGTCCTGAAATTGTTGTTGACGCGCTACACCGGCGTTATTCACAAGAAGCGTCACCTTGCCCAGGCGCACCTCAATTTCGCGCACCATTGCGTCTACCGTCTCACGGTCGGAAACATCCGCGCGGTAGCTCATGGCCTCAAAGCCCGCCGAGGTTAACGCGCATTCAAGCTCACGCGCCTTGTCCTCGCGTTCTATATAGTTGATGCAAACGCCATACCCGTTTTTCGCGAGCAGTGCGGCGGTTGCCGCGCCTATGCCGCGCGAAGAGCCGGTGATAAGAGCCACGTTTTTCATCCTGCAAAACTCCTTTTTTATTCGCCCGCTTCGGTCAAATGCTGCTTTATGAGACTGCGGCAATGCTCGGCCAAATCGTGCGTGTTCTCGGACTTAACCTCGTCAGCGGGGATAGTCTCAAGTATGTCGATATAAACATCCTTCGTGCGCAGAAAGCCCTTTGTGATTTTTTCGCTTCCGCGTATGGAAGTCACCACGATAGGCACATTTCCCTTTTGCGCGATTTTGAAGCTTCCTGCGTGAAACTCCAAGAGCTTGTCCGAGTGGCTGCGTGTGCCCTCGGGGTAAATGCCGATGGAGCAAACGTCATTTTTGAGGTAGCTTGCCGCAGTGATGATGGTTTTCAGTGCGTTGCGGTCATTGTCGCGGTCGATGCCGAGGCAGCCCGCCCCGTGCGCCACGCGCCCCACAACCGGCAGCTTCATGTTGGACGGCTTTGAGATAAACCCAAGGTCGCAGCAGGCAAGCTTATTGAAAACTATCAGCGGGTCAAAGGCCGAGCGATGGTTGCTGATGAAAACAAACCGCCCCTCCGGCAGCTTTTCCTTGCCCGTTACGTGTACGCGTACATCGAAAAAGTCAATCATCAAGCCCGTCGCAACTTCGATTGCCCAGCGGCACACCTTGTTTTGCGTCTCTATGGGCTTCGTTTTATCCACTTTCAGCGCCAACAGCCCTATAACGGCCACGAACAAAACCACCAGCGCCGCCAAAATCCCTATAAACATCAAAATTCCCGCCCAGAGCGGAGCGCCTATACCGCACACATATAAAACCGCGCCCACCGCCGCAATTGCGAGAAACACATTATAAAGCATCTTTTCTCACCTTTCACCCTGTAAATATGTATCTTATCTTAACATATTTTCTGTCGTTTCCAAGACCGCATTTCAAAACTTGACGGAATGTTTACATTTTGCAGGAAACGGCGTATTTGTAACAATGGGGTATTGACATTTCGCCGTTTGTTATATATTGTATAAGCTGACGGGAGTTAGACCCCTGACGGTTTTGCCGGGCTGATTTCTGCCCATACTTCGTTAAAGCTTTTGTAAATACACAAAGTATTCTCTGCAAGCTTTGCCTCGTCTGTGCGAAAATCAGCAAAAAGGTCTGCTGACAGGCGCAGGTGTTCGACTGCCGTCAGCTTACCGTGACGATTGAAAGAGGAGTGCCGCTGCATGATTATGCCGGAATATGAGCTTGTTTTGCGCGATGACGCGCCGAAAAATGCCTCGTTCAGTCTCTGCGTGAGCGATGACTGCATGGAGCCGGATATCCGCGCGGGTGAGCGCGTGTTCGTCTGCGCCGATGCTGCACCTGATGAAATGGGAATCGGTGTGTTCATGTACGAGGGCAGGGTGGTCTGCCGCAAATGGTGTGAGGATTATTCGGGCGCGGTTCATCTTCTCGCTTCAAATCCGGCAAGGGCTGACGCGAGCATAACCGTGCCGAAGAATAAGCGCGGCGCGCTCACCTGCTTGGGCAAGGTGCTTTCAAAATAATATTCACCCCGGTGCGGTTCAAGGCGGACGCACCGGGGCTTATACTATATTAAATTGTGCGCTATAATGTGCTCTCGGCTGTGTGCTCTTGTGCAAGCATGTATTCCTCTATCTCGGTTACGGACACCTCGTAGGCCGTTTTTTCCACAGCGCCCTCTTCCGTCAGCTTTATGTACTTGCGGCTTTGTATACGTCCGGCAAGGCGCAACTGCGTCCCCACGCCCCACTCGGCGCACTCGCGCGCGGTTATTCCCCAGCATATGCACGGCAGATAGTCCGAGCGCCCGTAATGCCGATTTACGGCCAGCATCAGGTCGCAGATATCCCGTCCCAAGGGCGTGTTTCTCAGATTCGGGGCTTTACACAGCGTCCCCGCGAGGATAACCTCGTTTGTGTCCTCTTCGTCCGTGAAGTATATTTGCCGCGCGAACACCGTTATTACAAGCTTTGCGCCCTCGCCCCGGCGATTATTAAAGGTGCGTAGCTCGCCCTCTACGCATATGTGTGCGCACTCTTCCGTCTCCACGGCGGAAAGAAGCTCGGGGCGGGCGATGATGTTTATAATGTCGCTGTTGCCCGAAAGGCGCACGACTTCCAGCGGAAACGTGTAAAAATCCTGCCCTCGCCCCGAGTGCGAGTAAACCGGGCGCGCGGCCATTGCGCCGCAAAGGCGGGTGTAATTGGTGGGGGATATCATGTCCATGCAGTGCCGTCCTTTTCGTGTAAGATTATCATGCTAGAATCTATTCAGAATCCCCCCTTGAATATGACCACACGATAG
>CAZGFK010000093.1:0-4749 GCA_964524815.1 uncultured Oscillospiraceae bacterium | reverse complement strand
GCGCGCTTGAAAGCCTTGACAAGGTTGGCATTTTGGATAAGGCCTATACCCGCTGTGACCAGCTCTCCGGCGGCCAGCAGCAGCGCGTTGCGCTTGCCCGCACGCTCAACCAAAACCCGAAAATCATCCTTGCCGATGAGCCTGTCGCGTCCCTTGACCCCATCACCGCAAAGCAGGTTATGCAGGACTTTGTGCGCATCAACAAGGAGTATAAAATAAGCATTCTCCTCAATATCCACCACGTTGACCTCGCGCTGAAATACTGTGATCGCGTTATCGGCATTCGCGCCGGCGAAATCGTTTTTGACGGCCCTGCCAGCACCATTACGCAGGAGCAGATAGACGAGGTTTATAACGGCACAAAGGTTCCCACTATGGGCGAGGGCGAGAGCGAGTCGCCCATCGTCGGCGGCAGCGAGGGCTGATAAAATGGATGAAAACACTCCTGTAGTCATCAAAGAAACGCTCTACGACAAGGTTTTTCGCCCGCAGACGATAGTGCTTGCAAACGGTCACAGCGTTGTTCGCCGCCGCAGCCGCACCCCCCTTATAATTCTCCTGCTCGCGTTTGCGATTATATGGTCGCTGCATATGACGGGGTTTGATATCGGCCTTGTCGTGCGTAAATTCAGCAAGATGCTGGATCTTTTGAAGAAGATTCTTCAGCCGGACTGGTCGTTCTTCCCGAAGGTGGTTTCACCCTTGCTGGATACGATTAAAATGTCCGTCCTCGGCACGGTCATCGGCTGTGCGTTGGCGCTGCCCGTGGCTATCCTCTCTTCCAGCAACATTAACCACAGCGTGGTTATCGTCAGCATTTTCCGCTTCATCCTCGGTCTTATCCGCACCCTGCCTACGCTTATTATCGCGCTCGTGTGCGCCCTCATCTTCTCCCTCGGTACGTTCTCCGGCACTATCGCCATTGCCATTTTCACCTTCGGCATTGTCGCGAAAATGCTTTTTGAAAGCATCGAGACTATCGACATGGGGCCGTTTGAAGCTATGGAAGCGCTCGGCGCGAACAAATTCCAAGCGTTTTGGTCGGCTTGTGTGCCGCAAATCCTGCCCGTTTATCTCAGCCACAGCCTTTACTGCTTTGAAATGAATGTGCGCGCCTCCGCCATTCTCGGCTATGTCGGCGCGGGCGGCCTCGGCATCACGATAAACGAGCGCATCGGCTGGCGCGACTATAACAGCCTCGGCATGGTGCTTTTGACTCTGTTTGTTGTCGTCGTCGCTATCGACTTCTTCAGCGAATACCTGCGCAGGAAGCTTAGCTGAAAGGAGCGTCATCATGAAGAAAAATTCCATAGAAGCCTTGGAACAGACCTTAGATCGCAAGCTCACGGTTGCCGAAATGTACGCCAACCGCCCGCGCAGGTGGCTGCTTTACACGTTTATCGTGCTCGTTGTCGCTCTGCTTGTCGGCTGGTCTGCCGGGGATATAAGCTATACCGGCCTCACGGCTACCGGCTCTCAGGTTGCAAAGGGCGTTGTACACGGCGTTTTCAACCCGGATTTTGAACTGATGTTCGGCACGGGCGATACGGATGTACCCTATCTGCTCCTGCAAACCATTGCTATCGCCGTTCTCGGCACGCTCTTCGGCGCGATTTTGGCCATTCCCTTTGCGTTTTTGGCCTCTTTCAACATCATGCCCAAGCCCGTGGCCTACGTTGTGCGTATTCTCATCTTGATGATTCGCACCATTCCCAGCATCGTTTGGGCGCTCATGTGGATTCGCGTCACCGGCCCCGGCGCTGCCTGCGGCGTTATCACGCAGTCGGTTTGCTCTATCGGCATGATATCCAAGATGTATATCACCGCCATTGAGGACTTGGACACTCACATTCTCGAAAGCCTTGACGCTATGGGCTGCACGCCGTTTCAGAAGATACGCTACGGCGTTATCCCTCAGCTCACCGCAAGCTTCATTTCCACCACCATTTACCGCTTTGACATCAACCTCAAGGACGCTACCACCCTCGGTATTGTCGGCGCGGGCGGCATAGGCGCTTCGCTTGTGCAGTGCCTTAACAGCCGCCGCTGGGCTATGGTCGGCTCTTTTGTGTGGGGGCTTATGGTGCTTGTGCTTATAATCGAGCTTGTTTCCACGCGCATCCGCCGCAAGCTTGCGCACGGCGCGTAAAGAATCACCGCATTACATAGCTATTATATACGGGCGTGGTAAAACACGCCCGTAAATTCAAGTTGAGGAACAATAATGCAGCAAAACCTGACAATATATTTCACAAGCGATGTTCACGGTTACTTTTCGCCCGTAAACTACGCCACGGGCGAAGTAGGCTCAACGGGGCTTGCAAATTGCATAAGCGCCTTTCAAAAGGACGAGAATACCCTCGTAATTGACGGCGGGGATATTTTGCAGGGCAGCCCTCTGACCTATTATCTCTATTCTCAGTGCCGTGAGGGCGAATGCGTCCCGGCAAGGCTTATGAACATCGCGGGCTATGATTATATCACGCTCGGAAACCATGATTTTAATTACGGCAAAACGGAGCTTGAGCGCTATTTGCGCGAGATTAACGCCGTGTGCCTTTGCGCCAATGTCTCCGGCATTGCGGGTGTGGAGAAAACCGCGCTTGTCACTCTGCCGAACGGTCTAAAGGTGGGCTTGACGGGGGTTACAACACCCTTTGTCACCCGCTGGGAGAAGAAAGAGAACATGGTCGGCATTGAGGTCACGGACGCGTTCGCGGCGGCGGCCTCGGCGCTTGATGAGCTTTGCGATAAGGGCGCGGATATCACCGTTTGCATTTACCATGGCGGCTTTGAAAACGATATTGCCACCGGCGCGCCCATTTCCGCTACAGGCGAAAACCAAGGCTGGCGCATATGCAATGAGCTGGGATATGATCTTCTTCTCACGGGGCATCAGCATATGCCCGCCGAGAATCTTTCCATCGGCGGCACATTCGCCTGCCAGCCGCCGGATAAGGCGCGGCAGTATGTGCGCGTGGATGCGCAGCTTGAGGTCAAGGACGGCGCGCGCCGCTTCACGGCGCAATCCGCGCTCTGTACCCCGTCTGCAGAGCCGCTTGATAAGGCGTGGGAGTATCTCGCGCCGATTGAAGAAAAGACCGCAAAATGGCTTGATACCCCTGTCGGGCGGCTCGATACGCCGCTTTTACCCGATGAACCCCTCAAAATGGCTGAAAACGGCTCGCTCATCGCGAACTTTTTCAACCAAGTCCAGCTTGAAGCGAGCGGCGCTCAGCTTTCCGCCACGAGCTTGGATAGCTCCGTCAAGGGCTTTTCGCAAAACGTCACGGTGCGCGATGTGGTTTCAAGCTATGTTTTCCCCAACACCCTGAAAACCGTTTTCATTACGCGCGATAAGCTCAAGCTCGCCTTGGAGCGCAGTGCCGAGTATTATGTGCTTGACGGCGCGGGTGCGCTATGTGTCAGCGAGGCTTTTCTCCGCCCCGTGCCGCAGCATTTTAATTTTGACTATGTCTCCGGCGTGGATGTGACGGTGGATGTCCGCCGCGCAGTAGGGGATAGGGTCGTGTCTATTAAATATAACGGGCAGGAGCTTGACCCCGATACAAAGCTTACCATTTGTCTCAACAGCTTCCGCGCGGGTGGAGCGGGCGGCTACGGCGTTTATGCCGAGTGCGAAAGCGCGGGCGAAGTCCCTACGGAGATTGCCGAGCTTATCATAGATTACCTTGCCCGCCACGGCGATATAGTCGTTGATAAAACCAAGTGGATGAATATTATTTATTGATATAAGGAGTACAGCATGAAAAACAAGGTATTTAAAGTCGTTCTTTTGCAGGCGCTTCCCGCCTCCGGCAAGTCCGAAGTCAGAAACTTTATGGCAAATGTCGAGCCGCAGCGCTTGCAGGATGAGTTTCACATCGGCGAGAATCTTCAGCTTGATGATTTCCCGTATGTTCATATGATGCGCCGCATTGATAACGAGCTTGAGGCAATGGGGCTTGCGCGCATTTTCTACCCCGGCGAAGCGCCGTTTATTGACGGGCGCGATTGGGGTACGCTCTGCTGCCTTTTGAACGAGGATTATCATGACCTCATGAATCGCAATGTTGTCCACCCCGATTCTGCCGCCCAGCTTCTCTTTGACCGCATTGACACTGCCGCCAAGCAGGCGGGGCTTTCGCCGCGTATGGGGCTTTTGCCTGAAACCGTGCGCGCCGCCCTCGCCGAGAAGCTGGAAAACGAGGCGCGCGAAATGCTCAATGCTAAGAACGCTTCATATCCCGAAAGCTTCGAGGATAAGACGATTATCATTGAGTGCGCACGCGGCGGGCCGGACGGCGCTTCCATGCCGCTCACGGGCACGTTTGGCTATCAGTATTCGCTTCCCATGTTTTGCCCGGAGATTCTTGAAAACGCTGTGCTTCTTTATATCTGGGTCACGCCCGAGGAATCTCGCCGCAAGAATGCCGACCGCGCCGACCCCAACGACCCCGGCTCCAATCTCCACCATGGTGTGCCTATGGCCGTCATGCTCGGCGACTACGGCTGTGACGATATGGAGTATCTTATCAATAATACGGAAGTGGCCGACACCGTAACTGTTTCGGCGCACGGCAAGACCTATCATATTCCCGTCGGCATATTCGATAACCGCGTTGATAAAACCTCCTTCCTTCGCGCAGAGCCTGCTGACTGGGACGCGGACAAAGTCGCCGATGTTACCGCCGCCGTCCGCCGCGCCACGGATGTGATGTATCAGAATTATTGCAAAGAAGAATAAGG
>CAZGFK010000092.1:0-4752 GCA_964524815.1 uncultured Oscillospiraceae bacterium | reverse complement strand
TGAATGCGAAGCACAAAAAATCGTCGCAAGCGATATGTCGCTTGCGACGAGCTGGTGCGAGAGAGGAGACTTGAACTCCCACGTCGGTTGACACACGCCCCTCAAACGTGCCTGTCTACCTGTTCCAGCACTCTCGCATAAACGCCGAGGCTTCAACTCCATTTAAAGTCGCCTGCCTCACAACGGCGCGCCACATTTAAGGCATGAATGATTATAGCAGATTATTTGATTTTGTCAATAACTATTTTCGCAATTTTCAAAAATATTTTTTTGAGGCTTGAAAAGCGAAACGGAAAAGAACACCGTCGCCATGATAAGCGCAAGCACGAGCGCGGTCGCGCCGTGATCCATAGTCAGCAAAAAGCGCATTGTCAGATACGCATAATACCCCAAAAGCGAAGCAAACTGCACCAAAAGCGCACCGGCGGAATACTCCGGCGCGGCGAAAGCGAGCAGGAGAAAGAGAATATCCGCGGCGAAGAAATACCGCTCATGCATATGCGGGAGCAGAAAAGGAATGCCGAGCACGAGGAGCGCCGCCGCGCCCAGTATCGCGCGCTCATTCAGCCGCTTGCGGAAAACCAAGCACAAGAGCAGCACAAGCCCCATAAACAAAACCGCCGCCGCGATGCCGAGAGTTGACGCGAGGGCATTATAGCTTTCGGGGAGCGTATATTGAAAGAACGAATACACGGACGGGGAGTTATAGTTTAAGCCGCTGCCGATGCTGCCTGTTTGGTCAAGGTAGAGCGTAAGCGTTTCGATAAACGGGCGGCCGAGCAGCACGGCGGGCAGCACAAGCGCGACATACGCCGCCGGGAAAACGAAAAAGTGCTTCCAATCAAGCTTGCCGTAAAACCACAACACGGCGAAAACAGGGAGAATAAACACCGCTTGCAGCTTAAACCCGAACGAGAGCGCCGCAAGCACCATGGCAAGCACCGGGCGGTCATCAAGCGCGCAGTACACCCCCAAAAGCGCGAGGGAAACATAGACGCTGTCGCACTGCGCCCAAAGCGCGCCGTTTAAAAATACCGTGGGCAGCATGAGCACGGTAAAAAATACGCCGATGCGCCGCGCAGGGCTTTGCGTAAAGCGCCCCAAAAGCAGCGCACACGCCCACGCCAAAAGCACATCGAAAAATATGCTCAAAAGCTTAATAAGATAAAGGTCATTTATACTGCTGTAGGAAAAAAGCGCGAGAAAATAGAGATAGGGGATATTATAATTGCCTATCTGACGGCTGAGCGCGTCAAAGCCGCCGTTTTGCCGAAAGAAATCAACCCAGTGGGCAAGGAAATCCCGATAATCCAAGGTTACATAGTCAAGCACCGCCGCGCGCGCGCAGAATGCAAGCGCCAACAGCAAAACGCATACGATAACAGCGCGCGCCGAGCGCAAAAGCCGCATTTTCCACAGCAGCCACAGCGCAAACGCCGCTTCAAGCGCGAGAATTATAATAACCCGGTAATCCATGCAAAGCCTCCGTGCGGACGGTTTATTATCCGCCCTTAAAAACAAAAAAGCCGGAGCAGCAACTCCGACCGAATTTTTTATAAAAAACCCTTGACTTTATATATCCCTCAATGGTAAAATAGAGCGCTATGTATCGGGGAGAGGGGGATATACTCCCACTCTTTACGGTATAAATTATAGCATTATGACCTGCTAAAATCAACACCACGGCTTAGGATTTTGACAACACAGCCGGGTGTTTGCAAATCAAAACAAGGAGAGTGCGCTAATGCCAAAGGATGTTCTCTACGGGAAAACTCTGCGAAAGAGCTTTGCCCGTACCCAGGAAATCATGGATATGCCCAATCTGCTGGAGATTCAGAAAAGCTCCTACCGCTGGTTTTTGACCACCGGCTTGCGCGAGGTTTTCAAGGATGTTGACTCCGTTACGGACTATTCCGGCAATCTTGAGCTGAGCTTCATCGACTATTCCATGAACGAGAAGCCCAAGTACACCGAGGAGGAGTGCAAGGCGCGTGATGCCACGTATGCCGCCCCTCTGAAAGTTCGGGTGAGACTGCGCAACAAGGAAACCGAGGAGATAAAGGAGCAGGAGATCTTCATGGGCGACTTCCCGCTCATGACCGCCGGCGGTACTTTCATCATCAACGGCGCGGAGCGTGTTATCGTTTCGCAGATAGTCCGCTCTCCCGGAGTGTACTTCGACCGCACCGTGGACAAGTCCATGATGAGCGTGTATGCCGCCACCGTTATCCCTTACCACGGCGCATGGCTGGAATATGAAACGGACGCGACTGATGTTTTCAATGTCCGCATAGACAAAAACCGCAAGCTGCCTATCACGTGGTTTTTGAAGGCGATGGGGCGCTACAACGCCGATGAGCCTGCCACTTGGTTAAGCTGCGTTTCCAACCCCTCTTCCGGCGCGGAGACCAATGAGCGCCTGAAAGAGATCTTCGGCGAGGACGAGCGCATTACGGCAACCCTCGATAAGGACACCTGCCAGACCCGCGATGAATGCCTCATCGAAATCTACCGCAAGCTCCGCCCGGGCGATCCCCCCACGGTGGAATCCGCCGAGGTGCTGCTTGACGGGCTTTTCTACGACCGCCGCCGCTACGAAATCAGCAACGTAGGTCGTTATAAGTTCAACAAAAAGCTCTCTCTTTTCCCGCGCATTGCCGGCTTTGAGCTTGCTCAGCCTGTGGCCGATCCCTTTACGGGCGAGATAATCGCCGATGCGGGTGAGATAGTCTCCCGTGCTAAGGCACGCGAAATCGCCGATGCGGGCGTGCTGGATGTCTATCTTAAAGACGATGATAAGACCGTGCGCGTATTCTCCAACGGCATGGTGGATATCCGCCGCTTTGTTGACTTTGACCCCGAAGAGCTCGGAATAAAAGAGCTTGTTCGCGGCAACGTCATGCGTGAGCTTTGCGCCCAGTTTGAGGGCGAGGCGCTCAAAAACGCCGTGCGCGAGAATATTGACGTGCTTATCCCCAAGCACATCGTGGCGGACGATATCTTTGCTTCCGTCAACTACCTCAACTGCTTGGCTCACGGCATAGGCGAGAGCGATGATATCGACCATCTGGGCAACCGCCGCGTCCGCTGCGTGGGCGAGCTTTTGCAAAACCAGTTCCGCATAGGCTTCAGCCGTATGGAGCGCGTTATCCGCGAGCGTATGACGCTTCAGGATCTCGACATCGTTACCCCGCAGAGCCTTATCAATATCCGCCCTGTGACTGCCGCGATTAAAGAGTTCTTCGGCTCTTCGCCGCTGTCGCAATTCATGGATCAGACAAACCCCCTCTCCGAGCTTACGCATAAGCGCCGTATGTCGGCTCTCGGCCCCGGCGGTCTTTCCCGTGAGCGCGCGAGCTTTGACGTGCGTGACGTTCACTACAGCCACTACGGACGCCTCTGCCCGATAGAGACTCCGGAAGGTCCGAACATCGGCCTTATCTCGTACCTGGCCTCTTATGCGCGCGCCAATGAGTACGGATTCCTCGTTGCCCCCTACCGCAAGGTTGAAAAGGGCACCTGCCGCGTCACCGATCAGGTGGACTATATGACGGCCGATCAGGAGGATCAGTTCACCGTTGCACAGGCGAGCGAGCCTGTTGACGAAAACGGCGTTCTCGTCAACAAGCGTATCACCTGCCGTCATCGCAACGATACAGTTGAAGTCAACCGCGAAGATGTTGACTATATAGACGTCAGCCCCAAGATGATGGTTTCCATCGCCACGGCGATGATACCCTTCCTTGAAAACGACGACGCTAACCGCGCGCTGATGGGCGCGAATATGCAGCGTCAGGCCGTTCCTCTTATGACGACCCAAGCCCCCATTGTCGCAACGGGTATTGAGCATAAGTGCGCTGTTGACTCCGGCGTTTGCGTGCTGGCAGAGGGTGACGGCGTTGTTACCCGCGTGGACGCAAACTACGTTACCGTGCGTTATGACGCGGGCGAGCTTAAGGATTATAAGCTTATCAAGTTCTCCCGTTCCAACCAGGGCACTTGCTTTAACCAGCGCCCCATCGTTTCCGTCGGTGAGCGCGTGAGCGAGGGCGATGTGCTGGCGGACGGCCCGAGCACCAGCAACGGCGAAATCTCCCTCGGCAAGAACATCCTTGTCGGCTACATGAACTGGGAAGGCTACAACTACGAGGACGCAGTTCTCTTGAACGAGCGCCTTGTCATGGAGGACGTGTTCACGTCTATCCACATAGAAGAGTACGAATGCGATTCCCGCGATACCAAGCTCGGCCCCGAGGAAATCACCCGTGATATCCCCGGCGTTGGCGATGACGCTTTGAAGTATCTTGACGAGCGCGGCATCATCATGGTGGGCGCTGAAGTCACTGCGGGCGACATTCTTGTCGGTAAAGTCACCCCCAAGGGCGAAACCGACCTCACCGCTGAAGAGCGTCTCTTGCGCGCTATCTTCGGTGAAAAGGCGCGCGAAGTGCGTGATACCTCGCTCAAGGTGCCTCACGGCGAGAGCGGCATAATCGTTGACGTTAAGGTGTTCACGCGCGAAAACGGCGACGAGATGAACCCCGGCGTTAATCAGGTTGTCCGCGTTTACATTGCGCAAAAGCGCAAAATCTCCGTGGGCGACAAGATGGCCGGTCGTCACGGTAATAAGGGCGTTGTCTCCCGCATTCTCCCGCGCGAGGATATGCCTTACCTGCCTGACGGCACTCCCTTGGATATCGTTTTGAACCCGCTGGGCGTTCCGTCCCGTATGAACATCGGTCAGATTCTCGA
>CAZGFK010000091.1:0-4834 GCA_964524815.1 uncultured Oscillospiraceae bacterium | reverse complement strand
CGCGCCCAAAAGTGATGTGATTGCACCCACGGGTAAGGCCGAGCCGCCGCCCATGCTTCTTGAAAGCGTGTCGGACATCAGCAAAAGCAAGCTTCCGCACAGCGCCGACACGGGCACGGAGTATCTGTGATCTTGCCCCAGAAGCTTTTTCGTAATGTGCGGGCAGATTATGCCCACAAAGCCGATTATCCCCAAAAAGCTCACGCATACCGCCGTTATCACGGACGCGGCCAGCATAGAGATGAATCTCAGCCGCTCCACATTCACGCCCATGCTCTTCGCGCTCGCATCGCCCGAAAGCATCACGTTATACCGCCACGATAAAACCGCGAACACCGCAAGCCCCAGCGCCACAATAACGGCCATTATTGCGTCCGTTTTGTACGTTGCGCGCCCCAAGTCGCCGAAGTTCCATATAACTGCCGCTGAGATGCCTACATCCGTGGCGTAAAACTGCAAAACCGTAGTTGCGGCCGACCAAACAGAGCTTATCGCAAGGCCTGCCAGCACGACCACATTCGGCGAAAACGACCTTGCGCGGCACAGCCCCAATATAACGAGAATAGAGAGCGCGGAGAAGATAAACGCCATAAGGCTCGTCGCGTAGGGGTTTGCGCCCACAGCGTAGCTTGATACGTTGTTGCCGGTGTTCAAAAAACCGCCCGCAAAAGCGATTATGGATAGGTTCGCCCCGAACACCGCCGCGTTAGATACGCCCAAGGTAGAGGGTGAGGCCATGGGGTTGTTGAGGTTTGTTTGCATAATAAGCCCTGCCACGGAAAGACCAGCGCCCGCTATAATCGCGGCCAGCACGCGCGGAATGCGAATGTTCCATATAATGCGGCTGTGCGCCGCGCTACCGGTTTTCAAAAGCGCCGCTATGCACTCGCTTATCGTCATATTCGATGACCCTACAAAAAGGCACACTATTGCCATTATTATAACGGCAAGTGCCATCAGCAGGGTTACTGTTTTCTTGCCGAGCTTAGTGCGCGGCGCGCTCGTTGATTTCATTGAATTCTTCTCTCTGTACGGTGATAGAAAGTATAATAATTTACTTTACGAAAGTGATTATACATTACCCAATCAGAAAGCGGAAGCCCCCTGGGGGGATAAAATTTTTGCCCTTGTTTACATTGAGGGCGCTTGTGTGCTATAATGCCGGTATAAATGAACCTATGTTACGGAGAACGCTATGTTTGAAAAGCTGAAAGCTTTGAAAAATCAATACGAACAGCTTCAAAGCCGCATGGAGCAGCCGGAAACCTATCAGGATGCGTCCTTGTACTCCAAGCTTGAGCGCGAAGCGCGGGAGCTTGCCCCCATTGTCGAAGCGTATACCGCTTATGAAAAGGCGCAGGCGGATATTATTTCGGCGCAGGAGCTTATGGACGAGCCGGAGCTTCGCGAGCTTGCGCAGGAAGAGTATGTGTCTGCCAAAGCCGAGCGTGAGCGCTTGGAGCATGAAATTAAGCTCCTGCTTCTTCCCAAAGACCCGAACGATGCGAAAAATGTCATCATGGAGATTCGCGGCGGTGTCGGCGGGGAAGAGGGGATGCTGTTTGCGGCTGACCTATTTCGTATGTACTCCATGTATGCCGAGCGCAAGGGCTGGAAGATAGATGTTGCCAATGTCAACGATACCGAGCTTGGCGGCATTAAGGAGATAAGCTTTGTCATCGAGGGTGAGGGCGCGTATTCACGCTTAAAGTTTGAAGCGGGCGGTCATCGCGTCCAGCGCGTCCCGGTCACGGAGTCCGGCGGGCGCATCCACACCTCGGCGGCGACAGTTGCCGTATTGCCCGAAGTCGGCGAAGTGGATTTTAAGCTCGACATGAACGATTTGAAGATTGACACTTATCGCTCCTCCGGCGCGGGCGGGCAGCACGTAAACAAAACCGAAAGCGCCATACGCATCACCCATCTGCCTACCGGCACGGTTGTGGAATGCCAGGATGAGCGCAGCCAGTATAAAAATAAAGACCGCGCCATGCAGATAATGCGTTCAAAGCTCTATGAGGCCGAGGTTGCGCGGCAGAATGCCGCCGTAGCCGCCGAGCGCAAAAGCCAAATCGGCTCGGGTGACAGGAGCGACCGCGTGCGCACCTATAACTTTCCGCAAAACCGCGTCACGGATCACCGCCTTACGGGTGATAATAAGAATTTCAACATTGCTTCCGTCATCAACGGGGATCTTGACCCGATTATAGATGCGCTTGTCACTGCCGAACAGGCGGAGCTTTTAGCGGCGCAAACGGAGGTGTGAGCGGTGTGAAAACCGAAATAATAAAAGCCGATTTATCCCGCGCGGCGGAGATAATAAAGCGCGGCGGGCTTGTCGCCGTACCGACAGAAACGGTTTACGGCCTTGCCGCAAACGGCCTTGATGAGCGCGCCGTGCGCGATATATACGAGGTCAAGGGTCGCCCTGCCGTAAAGCCTCTTTCCCTCATGGTTGAGGGCAAAAGCGCCATGCGCGAGTATTGTGAAAATATCCCGCCGCAGGCAGAGCTTTTGGCGGATAAGCTTTGGCCGGGGCCGCTCACCATCGTGCTGAAAGCGAAGAGCATAGTGCCGGACATTGTCCGCGCCGGGGGCGAGACCGTGGGGCTTCGCTGCCCGGATCATGACTTGACGCTTCAAGCCCTTCACTTGGCAAAGCTCCCTTTTGCCGCACCCTCGGCAAACCCCAGCGGCGAGGAAAGCCCCAAGACGGCTCAAAAGGTGCTGGAGTATTTCAACGGCAAAATCGACGCGATTATTGACGGGGGCGAGTGCGGCATAGGGCGCGAATCCACGCTTATAGATATGTCGAAAACGCCGTATAAGCTTCTGCGTCTCGGCGCGCTTTCGGAAGAGGAAGTCGCGGACGCGCTTATTTCCGGCATGAAGATTATCGGTATAACCGGCGGCACGGGCAGCGGCAAAACCACCGCGCTTGATACCCTTGCCGACATGGGTGCGCTGACAATTGACTGCGATGCCCTTTACCATGAGCTTTTAAAGTCCGACAAAGCCCTGATAGCCGCAATCGAAGAAGCCTTCCCCGGCACGGCAGAGGGCGGAGAGGTAGATACAAAGCGCCTCGGCGCTGTCGTTTTTGCCGAGCCCTCGGCGCTGGAAAAGCTGAACGCGATAACGCGCGAGTTTATATTAACCGAGCTTACGCGCAGACTTCGCTGCCACGCCATGAACGGCGGCACACTCGCTGCAATTGACGCGATTGAGCTTCATTCCGCCGGGGTAGGCAAGCTCTGCACCGCGACCGTTGCCGTCACGGCGGACAGCGAGACACGTATACAGCGCATATGCGCGCGCGATAAAATAACTCGCGAATACGCAAAGCTTCGGCTTGACGCGCAGCACGAGGACGAGTATTATTATTCTAACTGTGATTATGTGCTGAAAAATAACGGCACACAGGCGGCCTTTGCCGCAGAATGCAAAAAACTATTCACGGAGGTATTAGGAAAATGAGTGAATTGAGAGAAAAGCTTTTTTATGAGCAGAAAAACGGCTATGACCTTATCGACACCGAAGAGCGCGTTAAGCTTGAAGAGTATTCGATAGGATACATGGACTTTCTTAATCGCTCCCGTATGGAGCGCGAGGCGGTTGCAAACGCCATAGCGCTTGCCGAGGAGCACGGCTTTGTGGAGTATGTCCCCGGTATGGCGCTCATGCCCGGCATGAAGGTATATAAGAATAACCGCGCAAAGGCGCTCATGCTCGCGGTTGTCGGCAATAAGACGCTGGATAACGGCTGTGTTATTGCCGGTGCGCACGTGGACGCGCCGCGCCTTGACTTAAAGCAGGTCACCATGTATGAATCGGACGAGCTTTGCTACTTCAAAACGCACTATTACGGCGGTATAAAAAAGTACCAGTGGGTTACTATCCCCTTGGAGCTGCACGGCGCTGTCGCCTTGAAAAACGGCGAGGTTATTAATGTTGTTATCGGGCGCGAGCCGGGCGAGCCGAAGTTTGTCATTACCGACCTGCTCCCGCACCTCGCGGCGGATCAGATGAAAAAGACGCTTTCCGAGGGCTTTACCGGCGAGGGGCTTAACATTCTTCTCGGCTCTGCACCCTACGCCGATGACGGCAAGGACAGAGTGAAGCTTGCCGTTATGAGCCTTTTGAACGATATGTACGGAATCACGGAAGAGGACTTCCTCTCTGCCGAGCTTGCCGCCGTGCCCGCGTTTGATGTGTGCGAAATCGGGCTAGACCGCTCGCTCATCGGCGGCTATGGCCACGATGACAGGGTTTGCGCCTATGCCGAGCTTAAAGCTATCTTCGATGTCGAAGCGCCGGAGCGCACCTGCGTGTGCATCCTCGCCGACAAAGAGGAAACCGGCTCTGACGGCGTGACGGGTATGCAAAGCGCCGCATTTGATTGCTTTATGGAAGATTTGTGCGTTGCACAGGGCGTTGATCTGCGCCGCTGCTATGAAAAGAGCTTTTGTATCTCCGCCGATGTCACCAACGCCTTTGACCCCCTTTACCCAGAGGTTTCCGAAAAGCGCAGTGATTCCAAGGTCAACTACGGCGTGGGTATCTGCAAGTTCACCGGCGCTCGCGGCAAATCCGGCACGAGTGACGCTTCCGCCGAGGTCGTGGCGTATCTGAGAAAGCTTTTTGCCGACAATAATGTCATTTGGCAGCTTGCCGAGCTTGGCAAGGTTGACCAAGGCGGCGGCGGCACTATCGCTAAATTTATGGCTAACCGCAATATCGACACCATTGATGCCGGTGTTCCCGTACTGAGTATGCACGCACCCTTTGAGGTTGTCGCCAAGCTTGACTGCTACATGACCTACAAAGCCTGTCT
>CAZGFK010000090.1:0-4844 GCA_964524815.1 uncultured Oscillospiraceae bacterium | reverse complement strand
ACGACACCCGGAACCACAATCCGGTGCTCTGCCAACTGAGCTAATCCCACCATAAATATTATATTGTAAAAGTCCTTCCGGAGTTATACGCCTTGGCACGCCAAGAGGGATTCGAACCCCCGACCTACTGCTTAGAAGGCAGTTGCTCTATCCAACTGAGCTATTGGCGCATATATCCTGCCGAAAAAGCTGGAGCGGGTGATGGGAATCGAACCCACGTATCCAGCTTGGAAGGCTGGTGTTCTACCATTGAACTACACCCGCATGGGGACGCTTCCGCATTCAGCCAAGAGATAATACCACATTTTAAGCCCGGCTGTCAACTGCTTTTAGAGAAAAAGTTTACGGCGAAGCGAAAAATTCGCACTTCGGGTGATATATTCGCCGTTTGGCGGCGGCTTTTGCCGCCGTCAAACGGGTTTTCGGTATAAATCGGGGGCGTATGCCGGTTAACGGCGCTTTGTGAACTTGGCCTTGAGCTTATAAAGCCTATACTCAACTCTCGCCTTGAACGGCTCCCAGCCGCCGGCGTTCATCACCAGCATATAGCCGCCCAGCGCCACAAGGCACAAAAGCGCGATGAGCATTATCACCACCAGCACGCCGTTTTTGGAGCGGTTAGCGCTGCTTGCAGGCTTGGTGGCAGAGTCCGTGGGCGCGGGAGACGCAGCCGCGGACGGGGCGGGGGACGCAGAGGGCGAGGGTGAGGGCGAAGCCGCAGGCGAGGAGGACGCGGAATTCACCGTGACGGTAAAGGTCGTTACCATGCCGTTATAGCGCACGCGCACGGCCTGAGAGCCGGAAGAGGAAAGTGTGCTCGGCTCGCAGGTGAAGCCGGAATTGATAAGCTGAGTGCCCTCGGAAGAGGTGAGCTTCAAAACAAGGCCGGAGGTATCAAGCGTATCGCCGACATTGTAAATAAGCTTCCCGGGCGAAGAGGCGATTTCAAGGGTGCTGACCGTCTGGACGGGGTCAACCGTGACGGAAAAGCGGCAGGTTTTATTCTTATAAGTAATTGTCACGTCCTGCGTGCCGGAGGTCGTGAACACCTTGGGCGCGTAGGTGTAGCCGGAATCGACATCCTTATAGGTCTTGTCCGAATAATAAACGCGGAACACCAAGCCCGTGGGGTCAAGGCTGTCGCCCTGCTTGTAGGCGATCTTTGTCGGCAGGATAACCATGCCTATGCCCTCGATGCTGTCCTCTTCGGAGATGACCGTGACGGGGAAGGAGCAGGTTTTGCCGGCATAGCTGAGCGTGACGTTGACTTGGCCGGTCGCGGTAAAGGACACGGGGGAGTAATTAAACCCCTCGGTCAAAACCTGCGTTGAGCCGTCGCCGTAGCGGACTGAAATGGATGCGCCCGCGGCGTCAAACGCTTCCCCGGGGGCATAGCGGGTCTTGGTGGGGAGCGTGTTTATCATGATGCTGTCTACCACCGCCTGAGTGACGTTAACAACCAGCACCGGCGACACCGCAACGGACGCTTGGCCGTTATTGGTGTTCGTGACGAGGCAATAGTAGTAGTTCACGCCCGTGACGGAAGTGTCTGCAAGGTATTCAGGCCCGGTTGCGCCGGAGATGAGCGAGCCGTTTGCGGCAACGTCGTTCGGACTGAGGTACCATTGATACGACAGCGTTCCGCCGTCAGCCGCCGTGGCAGCAACGGTAAGGCGCGCCGTGCCGCCGACATAGCAGCTTACACTGCCGGAGGTGTTAATGGCGGGTGTGGCGGGGGTTACGTCAAAAGAGCAGGTGATAACCTCGCGCTCGCCGTTTGCGCCGAGTGCGGCAAAGGAAAAGGTGTAGCTTCCGGGCGTTGTGGCCGTGCCCTTTAAGCGCACGGACTGCGCCGCGTCCACGGCCAGCTCGCACCCGGCGGGCACGCCGACAGTGTCGGCCACGCTGCCCCCGGCGGAAAGCGGGGCAATGAACATATCAAGCGCCGTGCCCGCTTGTACGCTTCCCAGAGACGAGATTTGTTCGCCGTAGGCGCAGGGGGCGAGGGCGAGTACCATAAGCACGGCTAAAGCCAGTGATATAATACGCTTTTTCATCGTTAATAGTCCTTTCGTGTCGGGCGGAGAAGTTGCTCTCACGCCGAGCATATATAATGGCACACTTGCGGGGGCTTGTCAACAAAAGAATGTAAAGATTCCTGCTTTTTCGTCAAAAATGCAACGAAAATTTCACAGTGCGGCGGGGGTTGAGATAAATAAAAGGCTGTGTTACAATATAAATAATAAGTATGCAACGGAAACGGAGAGAAGAGCGCTATGGAGCGGCAATGGTACAAGGAAATGGTGGTCTATCAGATTTGGCCGCGCAGCTTTTGCGACGGGAACGGAGACGGGATAGGCGATTTGTGGGGCGTGCTGACGAAGCTGGACTACATTAAAAGCCTCGGCGCAAACGCCATATGGTTCTCCCCGCTCTACCCCTCGCCCAATGCCGACTACGGCTACGATATTTCCGATTACATGAATATTCACCCCGATTACGGCGATTTGGATATTTTCAAAACCGTTTTGGAAGAGGCGCACAGGCGCGGGATGCGCGTGTTCATGGATCTTGTGGTGAACCACACCTCCGACGAGCACGAATGGTTTAAGCAAAGCCGCCTGAGTCGCGACAACCCCTACCATGATTATTATTACTGGCGACCGGCCAAGTACAAAAACGGCCGCCGTCTCCCGCCGAACAACTGGACGAGCCAGTTTGAGGGCGGCGCGTGGGAGTATGACAGTTCCTTAGACGAATATTATTTGCATTTGTTCGCCAAAAAACAGCCGGATTTAAATATGGATAATCCGAAAGTGCGCGAGGAGATAAAAAAGATACTGCGCTTTTGGCTTGACATGGGCGTGGACGGCTTTCGCGAGGACGTGATAACCTACATTTCCAAAACGCCGGGGCTGCCCAGCTCCTACCCCGTGCTGCCCGCGGCAAACGGAATGCAGCACTATTCAAATCTCCCGAATGTGCACAAATACCTTGCCGAGTTTAAGCGCGATGTGCTGGACGGGTATGATTGCTTCATCGTGGGCGAAAGCCCCCTGACGAATGCCGACATTGCCTTGAAATATGTGACCGAGGGCGAAAACAAGGTGATGGACGAGATGATTGCCTTTTCGCACATGGAGGCCGACTGCGTGCTGACGGACTATGTGGCGCGGCCTTTTGACCTTAAAAAGATGAAAAAGGCGTTTACCGAGTGGCAGACGAAGCTGGAGGACAAGGGCTGGAACGCCCTATACATAGAAAACCACGACCACCCGCGCATCATAAGCCGCTACGGGAGCGAGCAATACTGGAAAGAGAGCGGGAAGATGCTTGCGGCGATGTATATGCTCCAGCGGGGTACGCCCTTTATATATCAGGGGCAGGAGCTGGGTATGCTGAATATCGCGCTGCCGAGGCTTGATATGTATAAGGACGTGATGACGAAGAACGCCGCGCGCATAGCGGGCAAGCTCATGTCTAAAAATGCGCTTTTGAAGCTCATTAACGCCCGCTCCCGTGAAAATGCGCGCACCCCCATGCAGTGGAGCGACCGACCCAACGCCGGGTTTTCCACGGCAAGCCCATGGTTTTACGTCAACGGCAATTATCACACGATAAACGCCGCCGCCGAGGAGCGCGACCCGGATTCCATTTTGAATTTCTACCGCGCGCTCATACGCTTCAAGAAAGAAAGCCCTATCGCAATATACGGCAGCTACCGCGAGCTTATGCCGGAGAGCAAAAAACTCTATGTCTATGAGCGAAAGTACAAGGGCGAGCGGCTGCTGGTGGTGTGCTCTTTTACAAACGACCTTGTCAGGTTTGAGCCGGGTGACGAATTTGAGCTTGAAAAGGGCGAGCTGGTGTTGGCAAACTATGAGCACAACTTTGTAATCGCCAACGGCTTTACAACAAGACCCTACGAGCTGAGAGTGTATCTCTTCTCGTGAAAGGGCAGGGAGGAAACATGGACAGTATAAACGAAAAAGCTTATGCCAAGCTTAATATATCGCTGGATGTGACGAATAAACGCGCAGACGGGTTCCACGACATGGTGATGGTGATGCAGAGCGTGTCGCTGGCAGACGATGTGTGCGTCACGCTCAACGATACCGGCATAGTGCGCGCGAAAACGAGCTTCAGCTATATCCCCGGTGATGAAAGAAACCTCGCCGTCAAGGCCGCAAAGCGGTATTTGAGCGAGATAGGTGACAGCGAGCACGGGGCGACAATAGAGATTAAAAAGCACATCCCCGTGGGTGCGGGCATGGGCGGCGGCTCATCGGATGCGGCGGCGGTGCTGCGCGCGATGAATAAGCTTTTTAACCGTGCGCTCAGCCCCGAAATGCTTGTGGAGATATCGGGGGATGTCGGCTCGGACGTGCCGTTTTGCGTCGTGGGCGGGACAGCCTTGGCCGAGGGGCGCGGCGAGCGGCTCACTCCCCTGCCGCCGCTGCCGCCGTGCGCCCTTGTGATACTCAAGCCCGAGTTTTCCATCTCCACGCCGGAGCTATTTAAAAAGCTCGACACGCAGAAAACGCACCACCACCCCGACACAGCGGGGATAATAGAAGCGCTGCGTGCGGGAGAGCTTTTGCCGCTGTGTAGGCGGATTTTCAACGTGTTTGAAACAGTGGACGACCGGCGTATGCGCGAGGAAGCGGAGCTTAAAAGTGCGCTCTTGGACGAGGGCGCGCTGGGCGCTGTGATGACGGGGACAGGCTCTGCCGTGTTCGGCATTTTCCCCGATGAGAAGGAAGCCGAGCGCGCCTGCCGAGCGCTGAAGGACAGAGCAGGCTTTTGCCGTGTTGCCGTGCCCGTCGGCGCGGAGAATTTGTGAG
>CAZGFK010000089.1:0-4945 GCA_964524815.1 uncultured Oscillospiraceae bacterium | reverse complement strand
AAAAGACGCTCTGCTTTTTGCAGAGCGTCTTTTGTATCATATAACAATTAATCAGCCTTGTGCGGCGGCCTGGGCAGGGGCGGTATCTTCGCCCTGTGCCTCGGTGGGCTGGCCTATCATCTCTTCGGGAATAAAAATGCGGTGGTTCTGCTCGGAGAGGCTTACAAACGCATTGTTCTCGTCAACCACGATTTCAAGATTATAATCATAGTTGCCGTCATTGAACTTGAGCGTTGTGGCACTGGTCATAGCCCAGGTGAGGGCATATTCGGTGCCGTCAAACACTTCCTTGCCGGTGCCGTCTGCATTGAGAATGAGGGTGTTAGTGGAGTTGCTCTGCTCGGCAAGCTGTCGGCCTACAAAAAGCTGCTCGATAACCTTGGGGTCGCCGCGGACGTACCAAGTATCGTTTTTGTAGTCATAAGCCTTGAACTCGTCGGCAAAGACGATGTCGATGCCGCTTTCGCCGTCGGCGGCGGTTTCATCGACAAGGTGATTATCCTCGGTCATACCGCAAACAACGGTTTTCACAATTTCGCCCGCTTCAACCTTAATATAAGCAAGGCCGATGGAGGAATTGTCGGCATTTTCAAAATAGATGTAGTTATCGCCGCGAATGCCGCCGGCATACCACGCATCACCCGTATGCACGCCGTTGAGCGCCTGCCCCATATTAAGCGTGGAGGGGTTGACATTTGCTTCGGGGGAAAGCTTGCTCACATCGGCAATGGTTTCACCCGGAGTTTCAGCGAGCGTGCCGGAGCCGACTTCGTTTGTCGAAGAGGCCGCTTCGTTGCCGCAGGCGGCGAAATTCAACGCCATAACGGCAACCAGTATAACACAAATAATTGCAAAAACTTTTTTCATTATATGCTCTCCTTTCGGTGCAACGGGCATTTTGCCTGCCCGCTAAAGCCATTTGGGTATACACATAGATAATAATACCACACTTATCGACAATATGGAACTGTTTTTCGCAAATTTACATAATATTTTTATTTTTTCACGCAGTGACCGCCGATGTAAACACGCAAGAGATTGAAATTCTCATCCAAAACGAGAAAGTCCGCATACTTGCCCTTGTCGAGCGAGCCGACAGTGTCAAAGCAGCCGATTGCGCGCGCGGGCGCTTCCGTGAGCGCATACACCGCGCTCTCCGGCGAAAGGCCGAACGCAATGACGTTTTTCAGCTCCTGCGCAAGATTCGTGGAAGAGCCGGCAATAGTGCCGTCAAGCAAAGTGGCCTTGCCGTTTTTCATAACAATAGGCTGGCCGCCCAGCTCATAGTCGCCGTCCGGCATACCGGCGCAGCGGAGAGAATCACTTATTATAACAAGCCTCTTGCCGAACATCCGGTAAACCGCATTTATAACGGCGGGGTGAATGTGCATCCCGTCACATATCAGCTCCACCGTTGCGCCCGACATAAGCGCCGCGCCGACAAGTCCGGGCTTTCTGTGGTGCAGAGGCTCCATGCCGTTGAAAAGATGCGTGGTGTGGGTCGCACCGGCGGCAAAGCCCGCCATAGCCTGCTCATAGTCTGCGGTGCTGTGGCCAAGGGAAACGGTGCAATACTTCGCGGCGTGGCTGATGAAATCAAGCGCGCCGTCTACCTCGGGCGCAACCGTAATAAGCCTGACCGCGCCGCCGGATGCCTCGTTAATCCTATCAAACATGGCCGCATCAGGAGCGTGAAGATTCTCCGGGTTTTGCGCGCCGCGCTTAGCGTAGGAAATGAACGGCCCTTCAAGGTGTATGCCCGCTATGCGCGCGCCGTTTTCATCGCGGTGGAAATCGCGCACGCAGTGCGCCGCCTTGATAAGCTCCGGCTCTTTAAGGGTCATCGTCGTCGGGCAAAAGCTCGTCACGCCGTTTGCCGCATAATACGCGCTGAGCGTTTGCAGCCCGGCGGGATCGCCGTCACTCGCGTCTGCGCCCATAGCGCCGTGAGAATGAACGTCAACGAAGCCGGGAACGACATACGCCCCGTTTAAATCCTCGCCGCCGTACCCGTCAAAGCCGCGTATGACCTCGTCAAACTCCAGCCCGCCGGTGACAAACTCACCGTCCTTATAAATTTTTGCGTTGCAAAGCTTCATGGTATTGTCCCCCGTTATATAAAAAACTTTTGTTCGCGTTATTATTCGTTCATTCGCATTAATTAAGCGCCGAAAACGTATTTTTCTATTGCGGCAGCCACGCCGCACTCGTCATTGGAAAGCGTGACGGCGTTTGAAACGCGCTTTGTGCTTTCAAGGGCATTTGCCATCGCAATGCCCAGTCCTGCCGATGCAAGCATATCATCATCGTTGGAGCTGTCACCGAAGGCAATGACATTTTCAAGCCCGATACCGAGGGCGCGGCACAGCGCTTCCAAACCCTTGCCCTTACCCGCATCGCCGCTGTTGACCTCTATATTGTTAGAGACGGATGTGGAGAACAAAAGTTCCGGGAAAAGGCGCGGCAAACGCTCAAGCTCTCTATCGCGCAGAGCAAGATCCTTGAAATACACCTGCAATTTCTGCACGCTCTCCCCTTTTTCGCTGAGATAAGCTTTAAGCTCGTCCACGGGCGTGCGCAGGAGCTTAACAAGGCGAAGTATGCCGGGATCAAAAACGTATTCGTCCGCATTTTCGTACATTGCTCGCGTGATGAAGCCGAAATTATTCTGATAGCAGTCATACATCACAGGAAGCTTATCCATTTCCTCGTAAAACCTAAGCGCATCCGAAAGCGGGACATTGGCCTCATATATCGTTTTATCCTCAAGCGCATCATAGACATACGCGCCGTTTATACATATATAATAGCGCATGAACGGCAGCGCGCGAAGAGCCTCGGGTATACCGGTGTAAATCCTGCCCGTGGCGGGGACAAGGTGGATTCCCCTTTCGGCGGCGCGCATGAGCGCTGTCATATTCTTTTGCGGTATATTCTTTGCGCTGTCAAGAAACGTGCCGTCCATGTCAAACGCAATAAGCTTACAATCCAAGGCGGTTTCCTCCGAGAGTATCATTCTCCCTAATTATGCCGCAAATCCTCCGCTTTGGCAAGAGCAAGTTTAGTTTTACGCAAATATTATTCTCCCCGGCCGCAAGGCCGCGACCTATGCCGTTAAGCTATAAGTTTTTATTTATCTTGCTTTGGGCTTTATATAAGTGTATAATTATAAGCACCATCGGTATATACGAAACCAGATAATCAAGGAGGCTGACGCGATGACGCTTCAGGAAAGGGCCGCACAGCTGCGGCTTGACATCGTTAATATGCTCTATGAGGCCAAGTCCGGCCACCCCGGCGGCTCTCTTTCGTGCTTGGATACGCTCATTGCACTCTACTACAACGTGATGAACATCCGCCCGGAAGAGCCGAAGTGGGAGGACAGAGACCGCTTTGTGCTCAGCAAGGGGCATTGCACCCCGGCGCTGTACGCCGTGCTGGCGGACAAGGGGTATTTTGATAAAAGCGAGCTTAACACCCTGCGCAAGCTGCACAGCCCGCTTCAGGGTCACCCCGATATGCGCAAAACCCCCGGCGTGGACGCGAACACAGGCTCTCTCGGCCAAGGGATAGCCATCGCGATGGGCATGGCACTTGCGGCAAAGCACGCAAAAAAGAGCTATCATGTTTACACACTCGTCGGTGACGGCGAATGCCAAGAGGGGCTTGTTTGGGAAGCGGCCATGGCGAGCGCGCACTACAAGCTGGATAACTTCACCGTGATTCTCGACCATAACGGCTTGCAGATAGACGGGAAGAATGACGATGTAATGTCGCTGGGCGATGTTTGCGTGAAGTTCAAGGCGTTCGGCTTTGATGTTATCACCGTCAACGGGCACGATATTCCCGCCGTGACAGAAGCTTTGAAAGCGCCGCATACCGCCGGCTGCCCGAAGCTTGTGTGCTGCGAAACCGTGAAAGGCAAGGGCGTTTCCTTTATGGAGAACAACGCTTCTTGGCACGGAGCGACTATAAAAACGGCGGACTATGAGGCCGCGATAAAGGAATTGGAGGTGCAGTGATGGGCAAATCGACAAGAGAAGCATACGGCGAGGCCTTGGTCGCGCTCGGCAAAGAAAACGAAAAGCTTGTTGTGTTGGATGCGGATCTCGCCGGGGCTACCAAGACGAGCACCTTCAAAAAAGCCTTTCCCAACAGGTTTTTTGACTTCGGCATAGCCGAGGCGGACATGATATGCGCCGCCGCCGGATTTGCGTTTTCGGGCTTTGTCCCCTTTGCGAGCACGTTTGCCATCTTCGGCGCGGGGCGCGCCTTTGAGCAGATAAGAAACTCCGTGGCATATCCGGGCGCTAACGTGAAGCTTGCATTCACGCACGCGGGGCTGAGCGTGGGCGAGGACGGCGGCTCTCACCAGGCGCTTGAGGATGTCGCTCTCATGCGCGAGCTTCCGGGGATGACAGTGTTTTCCCCCTGCGATGCCGCAGAGACGGTTAAGGCCGTAAAGGCCGCGCTGGAGATTGAGGGGCCTGTGTATCTGCGTCTGACCCGCCCCGGCACGGACGATGTAACGGATGAGAGCACCCCCTTTATCCCCGGCAAGGCGGTAACGCTCCGAGAGGGCAAGGACGCAGCCATATTCGCAACGGGCTTGATGATTCCCCGCGCACTTAAAGCCGCGGAGCTTTTGAGCGCGGACGGTGTTGACGCCGCTGTTGTGAATTTCCACACGATAAAGCCGCTGGATGAAGAGTGCGTGCTGACGTACAATTCTTCCGTGCGCGCTATCGTCACGGCAGAGGATCACTTCATCACGGGCGGGCTTGGCTCTGCCGTGGCAGAAGTTATCGCGGGCAAGGGCGGCGCGCGCTTTGATCGCGTGGGCGTGGCGGATCGCTTTGGGCAGTCCGGCTCGCCGGAGGAGCTTTACCGCGAATACGGCCTCACCCCGGAACACCTTGCGCAAAGGGTGAAAGGGCTGTTGTGA
>CAZGFK010000088.1:0-5038 GCA_964524815.1 uncultured Oscillospiraceae bacterium | reverse complement strand
CCGTCCGCCGCGCCACGGATGTGATGTATCAGAATTATTGCAAAGAAGAATAAGGGTTATTGCAAAGAAGTGTAATCGGTAGCGTACAGCGGTAGGAAAGATACTGCGACAGCTATGTGAATGAAAAGGAGTAATAATAGAATCAAAAAGATGTCCAGACCATGTACATCTTTGGAAGAAATACTGCCAAAGATGTCAGTATCAAGCAGTTTTATGAGGTATTTAAAAGAAAGAGTAGTTCATCAGAAACCAATTGAAAGAAAAACAGATGCGAGAAGAACTAACAATAAGTGTAATTGATCCTTTTATGGACTCTTTACGCAGTTGGCAGAACGTACAGACACATTTGATGTGTCTGCGAGGAACAAAGGGCTTTGCCTGCATATGAGCAACCACCCGCTCGCAAACTGCGCTATTTTGCACGGACAGTAAAAATAGCGCAGTATGTAAGCGGGTGGACTTTTAAGTATTCGTTTTTCTGTCGCAATCAGGCTGCGTCGGGGGTGTTTTTCTTTTTCTTCATGAACTGAATCATGATAACCAATGCAAACAGCACAATGCCGACAATGTCGGAAACCGTGCCGGGGATCATCATGAGAATGCCGCCCACGGCAATCAGAATACGCAAAAGCGCGTTCAGCTCGCCCATGATGTAGCCCTCCAGCGCCGCCGCCACGCCGAACAGACCCACAAGCGAAGTGACGATAATCTGAATCATGCCCCAGGTGGTCACATCGATAAGCAGCATTGCGGGGTTAATGCAGAAGATGTACGGCACGATGAACGCCGCAATTGCAAGCTTCGTGGCGTTGATGCCGGTTTTCATGGGGTTGGATTTTGCGATAGCGGATCCGGCGTAAGCCGCGAGGGCAACGGGGGGTGTAATGTCGGCCACGATGCCGAAGTAGAACACGAAGAAGTGCGCGCACATCTTGGGAACGCCTATAGTGATGAGTATCGGCGCGCAGGTGGAAGCCATAATGCAGTAGTTCGCCGTGGTGGGAACGCCCATGCCGAGGATAATGCAGCAAATCATCGTGAGGAACAGTGCCACAAAGGTCGGGTCAATGAACGTGATGGCGTTCGAGGCCGCAACAACGGCGGAGATGAGCTTGGAAGCAAGGCCGGTTGCGGTGATGCACCCGGAGATAACGCCCGCCATGGAGCAGGCAACAACAACCGTTATCGTGCCCTTGCCGCCCGCTTCAAGCGCTTCAAGAATCTTGGGGACGGTTATGCGGTTATCCTTATCAAAAAGGCTGACGAAGATAGCGCAGATGATGGCAACGGAAGCGGAGAACTGCATGGTGCGCGTGCCGGAAGAGACAAGCCAAATCAAAAGCACCAGCGGCGCAAGCAGGTAAATCTTCTTCAAAAGCCCGCCGAGCTTGGGCAGCTCCGAGCGGTCAATGCCGCGCAGACCGAGCTTTTTCGCCTCAAGGTGAACGGCGATGAATATACCCGTGAAGTAAAGAACTGCAGGGAGAATGGCGCGTGTAGCAACTTCTGCGTAGGTCACGTTCATGTACTCTGCCATGAGGAACGCCGCCGCGCCCATGATAGGCGGCATGATCTGTCCGCCCGTGGAGGCTGCGGCCTCAACCGCGCCTGCAAATTCCGGCTTGTAGCCGAGCTTTTTCATCATCGGTATGGTTATAGAGCCGGAGCCGACGGTGTTTGCCACCGAAGAGCCGGACACCATGCCCTCAAGCGCACTCGCCACAACCGCCGCTTTCGCAGGGCCGCCTGCGAAGCCGCCGACAAGGGAGTTTGCAAGGTCAATGAAAAGTGCGGCAATACCCGTGCGCTCCAGGAACGCGCCGAAGATGATGAACACCACTATGTATTTTGCGCACACTTGCACGGGAGTGCCCATGATGCCGCTTGTGGTGTAGAAAAGGGTGTAAATAAGTCTCTTCAAGCCTATGCCCGTAGAGAACGTGTAAATCAAAAGTATGCCTGCCACGCAGAGGATCGGAACGCCCACACAGCGGCGGCAAAGCTCCATAAGCACGAGTATGCCGACAACGCCGATTATAACCTGCATCGTGGTTATCTTGGCTGCGCTCGTCAAAACGCCTATGAGCGAATCGTAGCTTAAGCAGAAGTAGAGGAAGCACGCCGCGCCCAGGGTCATGAGAATGAAATCATACCAGGGAATGTAGTTGTGGCGCACATGGTGCTTGTTGGCCGGGTACGTGAGATAGCCCATTACAACCGTAAAGGCCAAAAACGCGGTAAGGCGCTTTTCCAGCGCCGCCACGGAAAACAGCGTGGAATAAATGCAGTACAGCGAGAATACCACCATAACCGCGCGCACAACGAGGGCGGCCTTGCCCTCCCATATACGCGTGTTGGATTCTCTGTCGTACTTGCGCATCAGCTTTTCAACATCTTCCGCCGTGCCTACATCGACATATTCAATATCTGTCGTGGTGTCTACAACGGTTTCGGTGTCGAGAACATGATCGAAGAAGCCGTCATGCTTCTTGTTTTCGGACATAAAAATCGCTCCTCAAAAATAAAATACACTTCTATAAATAACGCTTCCGCTGCTTTAGGCAGCGGATAGCGTTAGTATGCCGTTAAGGATTAATACTAAGTTACTTGGTTGCAACCTCAAAGCCCTGCTCGGCAAAGTACTTGGCGGCACCGGGGTGATACGGCACGCTCGTCATGCTCGCGGCAAAGGCGGTGTCAAGCTCAGCGGCCTTGCCGTGCTGGATAGCGTCGGGGTTGGCAAAAATGGTGGAAACGAAGGAGTAAACCGCGTCATCGGCTACATCGTCACGCACGAGAACAACTGCGGCAACCGCAACAGTCTGCACGTCCTCGGGCATACTGTAGGTGTCAGCGGGAACGGTGTAAGCGGAGTAGTAAGGGGAAGCGTCGAGCAGCTTTTCAACGTGCTCATCGTCAATGGCGACGAGGTAAACCTGACCGCTGGTGGAAAGGTCGGTGATAGCGGTGGTGGGAGCACCCGCAACGATGAACGCCGCGTCAATCTTGTTGTCCTTCAAGCTCTCTGCGCTGTCGCCGAAGCTCTGGTAAACGGGGTTGATGTCCTCAAGGGTCATGTCGTAGGCCGCGAGAACGTCAATAGCGTTGAAGTAAACGCCCGAGCCCTGTGCGCCGACGGAAACATTCTTGCCCGCAAGGTCGGCAACGGACTTGATGTCCGGATTCATCGTGACAATCTGCACCTGCTCCATGTAGAGCGCGGCGGCCACGGAGAAGCTGTCAACAGCGTTTTCAAAAAGGTTCGTGCCGCTGTAAGCGTAGCTCATAACGTCGGACTGGCAGAAGCCGAGCTGATAAAAGCCCGCGTCCATGTCCTCAATGTTGGCCTGAGAGCCGTTGCCGGTCACGGCAGTGACCTTAAGGTCGGAATTGGTGGTGACGTACTGGGCAATAACACTGCCGAAAGCGTAGTACGTGCCGGTCTCGCCGCCGGTGGTGAAAGTGATGTTGGCGGAGCTGCCGGAGTTTGCGGCATCGCCGGAGCCGGTGGAGGCATCGGAGCCGCACGCGCAAAGCGCGAATACCATGCACAATGCAAGGACGAGTGCGAATAATTTCTTCATCATATTTTCCTCCTGATTTATTAGCGCGGCGAAAAAATTTTTTACCAACGCTTACGTAACACTTGAATTACGCTCTTTTCGCTGTTATAATACAACCAAAAGTTGATTTTGGCAATAGTCTATTTACACTTTCACCAATTACTACATAAAAAGCTGCTCGCGAACAGGGCGTTTTATGCAAATCTTATAAAAAGAATGTGAAGTGATTATCAAAATCGGCGAAAAGGGCGCTTTTTCACGCAAATTTCGTTTTTTGTTTGACTATTTCGGCGCGTGGTGCTATACTTTCGGCGCGCAAAGATAACCGTTGCCCCGGCCAAAACGCGCGGGGCAGGAAAGCATGGGGCGTAAAAATGGATTTCTCATTGTTAAAAAGCTTTATAGCCGTGGCGGATGAAAAGAGCTTCTCCACCGCCGCAAAGCATCTTTTCATCTCTCAGCAGTCGCTCAGCAAGCAGATTGCAAAGCTTGAAGAGGAGCTGGGTACGCCCTTGTTTGTGCGCAGCCGCCCCCTCGTTTTGACGCAGGACGGCAAGCAGTTTTTGCAGACGGCCAAGGAAATCCTGCTCTTAAAGCAACAGTATGAGGAGACAAGCTCCAAGAGCATAAGCGGCGCGCATTTTGTGCATTTAGGCATTGAGCATACCGTGGCGCGCGCTATACTCCCCCACGTCCTGCCGGATTATCTCCGCCAAAACCCCGATACCTATGTCAAGCTCAGCGAGGAGTCGCCTGAGGTGCTGCAAAAAACGCTCAGCTATGACGGGGTGGACTTGGTAATCGGTACTATTAATAATACGCCCGACACCTATAAGGCTGTTCAGCTTTGCCGCAAGGAGCAGCTTTTGGTCGTCCCCAAGCCCATGCTTTACCGCCTCGCCGGGGACGAGTACGAAGCCAAGTGCGCCGAATTTGCGTCCGGCGCGGATTTGAGCTATTTTGAGGCTCAGCCGTTTATAAAAATCCCGCGGCTTTCCTCCGGCGGGCGCACGCTCAACAGCTATTTGAAGTATTATGACATTAACCCCCGCTTCGTCTGCGAGCTTACCAATGTTGAAAATGCGTTCCAGCTTGCAAACAGCGGCTTGGGCGTGTTCATATACCCCAAGCTCTTTTGGGATATGCTTGCCCGCGAGGTGCAGTCCGATTATCTCCGCAATATCGAGATTTTTCCGCTTCCGTATCTACCGGATATTGAAAGTGTTTATGCCTATTATCATAAGGAAACCGGCCTCCACGGCAAAACCCGCGAGCTTTTCGACAGCTTTGTCACGTTTTTTGATTATTATAAGAAGAATAATATGTGATTCGGCGCATTGTAGGTGTGCCGCAGCGAACCCCCGGAGACTGTCTTTGAACAGCCCCGGGGGTTATACTATATACTCTTATCCTTTACCCCTCACAACAGCCCTTTCACCCTTTGCGCAAGGTGTTCCGGGGTGAGGCCGTATTCG
>CAZGFK010000087.1:0-5165 GCA_964524815.1 uncultured Oscillospiraceae bacterium | reverse complement strand
AAGTACAAGAAGATTCGCTACAAGGGCAAGATCTGTGACCGCTGCGGCGTTGAGGTCACGAAAAGCAAGGTGCGCCGCGAGCGCATGGGGCATATTGAGCTTGCCGCGCCCGTGAGCCATATATGGTACTTCAAGGGCATACCCAGCCGCATGGGTCTCATGCTCGACCTTACCCCGCGTATGCTGGAAAAGGTGCTGTACTTTGCAAACTATATAGTCATTGACCCCGGCTTCACTCCGCTTGAGCGCTGCCAAATCCTCACCGAGCGTGAGTACCGCGATATGCGCGAAAAGTATGAGGATGATTTCAAGGCCGGCATCGGCGCAGAGGCTATTAAAGAGCTTTTGCAGCAGATTGACTGCACCGAGCTTGCCGCCCAGCTTCGCGAGGAGCTGAAAAACGCTTCCGGTCAGAAAAAGGCCAAGCTTGTGAAGCGTCTTGAAGTGGTTGAGGCGTTCCGCCAGAGCGGCAACCGCCCCGAGTGGATGGTAATCGACATTCTGCCGGTTATCCCGCCGGAAATCCGTCCCATGGTTCAGCTTGACGGCGGCCGCTTTGCCACCAGTGACCTTAACGACCTTTATCGCCGCGTCATCAACCGCAACAACCGCCTTAAGCGTCTCCAGCAGCTCAACGCGCCCGACATCATTGTCAGAAACGAGAAGCGTATGCTTCAAGAGGCTGTTGACGCGCTTATAGATAACGGCCGCCGCGGCCGCGCCGTCACCGGCGCGAACTCCCGTGCGCTCAAGAGCCTTTCCGATATGCTCAAGGGTAAGCAGGGGCGCTTCCGTCAAAACCTGCTCGGCAAGCGTGTTGACTATTCCGGCCGTTCCGTTATCGTTGTCGGCCCCGATCTCAAGATTTATCAGTGTGGCGTGCCTAAGGAAATGGCGATTGAGCTTTTCCGCCCGTTCGTAATGAAAAAGCTTGTTGAGGATGGCGTTGCCAACAACATCAAGTCCGCCAAGAAGATGGTGGATAAGCAGCGCACCGAGGTTTGGGACGCGCTTGAAGATGTTATTAAAGAGCACCCCGTGCTCCTCAACCGTGCGCCTACCCTGCACCGTCTCGGCATTCAGGCTTTCGAGCCTGTGCTGGTTGAGGGACGTGCGCTGAGGCTGCACCCGCTTGTGTGTACCGCGTACAATGCCGACTTTGACGGCGACCAAATGGCCATCCACCTGCCCCTTTCCGCAGAGGCACAGGCCGAGGCGCGTATACTCATGCTCTCTGCCAATAACCTTTTGCGTCCGCAGGACGGCCACCCTGTCACCGTCCCCACGCAGGACATGATTTTGGGTTCGTACTACCTCACCATGATGCGCATCGGCAAGGCCGAAAAGGGCGCAGAGCAGCTCGTTATCGACAATCCCGGCGACAGTGACTTTGAAGCCGGTGCAATCGCGGACGGCGATGACATTTACAAGGAGAACCTGCGTCTCAAGGCCGAGGGCAAAGCGCTTATCACCTATAAGCCCACCCTCATGTACCGCGACCCCGCCGAGGCCATTATGGCCTACAACGAGGGCTGTGTGGGTCTTCATGCACCTATCCGCCTTAGAGTTACCAAGACTGTGGACGGCGTAGAGGTTAAGAAAACCATCGTCACTACCGTCGGCCGCATAATCTTCAACGAGCCTATCCCGCAGGATCTCGGCTACGTTGACCGCACCGACCCCGAACACGCTTTCGACCACGAGATAAGCTTCCAAGTCGGCAAGAAGCAGCTCGGCGATATCATCGACCGCTGCATACAGAAGTACGGCTTCACCATTTCCGCGGAAGTGCTCGACAGCATTAAGGCTCTCGGCTACAAGTACTCCACCAAGGGCGCTATCACCATATCCGTTGCGGATATGACCGTCCCCAGTGCCAAAAACGAGCTTATCCATGCCACCGAAAACGAAGTTGTGAAGATTGAGCGCCAGTATAAGCGCGGCTTCATCACCGATGATGAGCGTTACCGCCTTGTCGTTTCCGAGTGGGAAAAGACCACCAAGGACGTTACCGACGCGCTCACCAATGTTCTTGACGAATATAACCCCATCTACATGATGGCAAACTCCGGCGCTCGTGGTTCTATGAACCAGATCCGTCAGCTTGCCGGTATGCGTGGCCTTATGGCTAACACCGCCGGTAAGACCATCGAAATCCCCATCAAGTCCAACTTCCGCGAGGGTCTTTCCGTCTTGGAGTACTTCATCTCCACGAGAGGTGCGCGTAAAGGTATGGCCGATACCGCTCTTCGTACCGCCGACTCCGGTTATCTTACCCGTCGTATGGTTGACGTTTGCCAGGATGTTATCATCCGCGAGCATGACTGCGGCACGACCGAGGGCGTGTGGGCATCCGCCGTTTACGATCGCGGTCAGATGGTGGAATCCTTCGGCACGGCTATCCACGGCCGCTTCCCCGCTGCGAACATTGTCGATCCCACCACGGGCGAAGTCCTCTTCGACACCGAGCATATGCTCATGCCCGAGGATGCCGCCGTTCTTGAAGCGCACGGCATAGACCGCGTTTATATCCGCTCCGTGCTCACGTGCGAGGCGCGCATAGGCGTGTGTGCCAAGTGCTACGGCATAAACCTTGCCATCGGCAAGCCCGTCAACGCGGGCGAGGCTGTCGGCGTTATCGCGGCGCAGTCCATCGGCGAACCGGGTACTCAGCTCACCATGCGTACCTTCCACACCGGCGGTGTTGCGGGTGACGATATCACGCAGGGTCTTCCGAGAGTTGAAGAGCTGTTTGAAGCTCGCAAGCCCAAGAAGATGGCCGTCCTCGCCGAAATCTCCGGCACGGTCACAATTGACGAGGCCAAGAAAGGCGTTATGTACTCTATCACCGTTACCAACGAGGCCGAGGGCGAGACGGTTGTTTACACCGTGCCTCACTCCGCCGGTATCCTCGTCCACAACGGCGACCATGTCGATCGCGGTCAGGAGCTCACCTCCGGCGCGCTCAACCCGCATGATGTTCTCCGCATTCGCGGCACGGATGACGATGAGTTCGGCCGTCAGGGTGTGCGCAGCTACATCACGAGCGAGGTTCAGAAGGTTTACCGTCAACAGGGCGTTGACATTAACGATAAGCACATCGAAGTCATTGTCCGTCAGATGATGCGCAAGGGCAAGGTTGACGAGGCCGGTTCTACCGATCTTCTCTCCGGCTCTACCGTGGATATCAGCGTTATTAAGGACGCGAACAAGGCTATCCAAGAGCGCATTGACGCAGGCGAAGAGGGGCTTACCCTCGCCACCTACACCCAGCTTCTCATGGGTATCACCAAGGCTTCTCTTGCCACCGACAGCTGGATGTCGGCAGCCTCCTTCCAGGAGACCACAAAGGTGCTCACGGATGCGGCTATCAAGGGCAAGAAGGATCACCTTGTCGGCCTGAAAGAGAATGTCATCATCGGCAAGCTCATTCCCGCCGGTACCGGCCTTGAAGTCTATCGTGACTTTGAAGAGCATACGGATGAATCCGTTGCCGCCGAGGCTGAGGAGTATGTTGACCTCACCGCGCTTGTCAACAAGACCAACGCACTTTAATCAATGCTTCAAAAAGGAGTGTATCACCAGATACACTCCTTTTTCCAAAGGTGAAATGTCATGTCAAACCGCAATAAAACCATAAATACGCCGCTCAGCGAGGGCGGGGAATACCTTGCCCGGTGCTTAAAGGCGGCGGATGTGCGAGAGGACGCAGAGCTGAAAGATAAAATCATCTGCGCCGATACACTTGCCGTCTGCCCGCTTTTAGCGCGCGAGAGCGCCGACCTTATCATAGCAGACCCGCCCTATAATCTTCGCAAAAGCTATGACGGAACAGTCTTTAATAAGCGCGACGAGCGCGAATATGAGGAGTATACCCGCACGTGGATGTCTGTCGTTGAGCCGCTTTTGCGCCCGAGCGGGAGCATTTACGTCTGCTGTGACTGGGAAACGAGCATGGTCATAGGCCGCGTCCTTGCGGAGTTTTTCACGGTGCGTAACCGCATCACGTGGCAGAGGGAAAAGGGGCGCGGTGCAAAGCGCAACTGGAAAAACGCCATGGAGGACATATGGTTTGCCACGAAAGGCGAGGAGTACACCTTTAATCTTGACGCGGTGAAGCTTCGCCGCCGTGTGCTTGCCCCCTATAAGCTCAACGGTAAGCCCAAGGACTGGGTGGACGCGGAAAACGGCGCTTATCGCGATACCTGCCCCTCAAATTTTTGGGACGATATCACCGTGCCCTTTTGGTCAATGCCCGAAAACACCGCCCACCCCACCCAAAAGCCCGAAAAGCTCATTGCCAAGCTCATTTTGGCAAGCTCAGACCCCGGCGACACGGTGTTTGACCCGTTCCTTGGTTCGGGT
Source organism: uncultured Oscillospiraceae bacterium (assembly GCA_964524815.1). Taxonomy (GTDB): domain Bacteria; phylum Bacillota; class Clostridia; order Oscillospirales; family Oscillospiraceae; genus Limivicinus. The sequence goes on along the minus strand of CAZGFK010000087.1, from coordinate 800 downwards.
ACAACGGCGGTCACGGCCAAAAAGCTTGGGCGGCACTATCTCGGTGTGGAGCGGGAAGAGCGCTATTGCGTCTGGACGCAGCAGCGCTTAGAGCGCGCCGAAACCGACACGCGCATCCAAGGCTATGACGGGGTGTTTCACGCGAGGAACTATTGAAAAGAGGAAACGAGCCGAAAAAGCGAGAATCCGAAATAATAACCAAATCGGAGGGCAAAAGCCCTCTGAATTTTTTTCAATTATATTTCACAAAAATTCTTGACTATAATTGTGAAATATGCTAAACTCATCAATTGCGTGGGTATAACTGCGCCTATTTGCAAAAACGCTCAAAAATCTTGTAAAATCAAGCATTTTGTGCGCCGAGCAAGGGCGCGTGTCCGCGACAACGAAAGAAAGGAGAACACAATGCCAACCTTTAACCAGCTTGTCAGAAAGGGAAGAGAAAAGGTCGCGTATAAGTCCAACTCCCCTGCAATGCAGAAGGGTCTCAACACCCTCAAGAACAAGGAGACCGATCTCAGCTCCCCCCAAAAGAGAGGCGTTTGCACCGCAGTACGTACTTCCACTCCTAAGAAGCCGAACTCCGCTCTGCGTAAAATCGCCCGTGTACGTCTGACCAATGGTTACGAAGTCACAGCTTACATCCCCGGTATCGGTCATAACCTTCAGGAGCACTCCGTTGTTATGATTCGCGGCGGCCGTGTAAAGGACCTTCCCGGTGTCCGTTACCACATCATCCGCGGTACCCTCGATGCTCAGGGCGTGAACGGTCGTATGCAGGCCAGATCCAAGTACGGCGC
>CAZGFK010000086.1:0-5215 GCA_964524815.1 uncultured Oscillospiraceae bacterium | reverse complement strand
TCCCGCCCTGCAAAATGGGGCTGCCGCTCATGCCCTGCACTATGCCGCCCGTGACGGCGGCAAGCTCGCTGTCGGTCACGGTGAGCATGACGTGCTCGCCCTCATTGTCGCGGTATATGCGGTTTATCTCGGCGCTGTACTCGCGCGGCGTGCCGCCCTTGACGGTTGAAACTATCGTGGCCGCGCCCGTGCTTATCTCGCCCGTCTGCACGCGCCGCGTGCCGAGCGCTGTATACGCCTTGCCGAATATGCCGTGGGCGGTGTTCGCGTCTATGCTGCCGAGCGCCTTGCCCACATCGGCGCACCCGTTCAGCTCGCCCGGCGCACCGGGCGCACCCCGCGTCACCGCCACGATTTCCGCTTCCGTAATGCTCCCCTCGCCTATCGGCAGCAGCGCGCCGCTGTCGCTGTCGCTTATGCTGTGGCCGAGCGCGCCGTAAAGCCCGGTTTCGGGGTCGCAAAAGGTGAGCGTGCCGATGCCGGAAACGCCGTCACGCAGCCACATTCCCAGCATCCACTGCCCGTCCTTATTTTGCACAGGCTGCACAGTCACGCGCAGGGTCTTTCCCCCGCGCGTCACGGTCAAAACCGCGCTCTTGCCCTCAAGCTCCGCCACTGCGTCTATAAGCGCGGCGGCCTTATCCACCCGCTCGCCGTTTATCTCGCTTATCACATCGCCCTTTTGCACCCCGGCGCTCTCTGCCGGGCTTTTCGCGCCCGTGGCCGATTCCACCTGCGTCAGCCCCGCCACGATAACCCCGCTCGTGCCTACCTGTATGCCCACGGCTTGGCCGCCCACAACAAGCTCCCTCGCCCATGCCGCCGTGGGGAAAAGAGCGCACAGCACAAGCCACATCACCGCCGTTACCGTTGCTTTTTTCATTATATATCTGTCTCCCTCCCGCGCTAAGCGTGCTTAATTTTCGCACAAATAATGCACAATTAATTATGTGCGCAACGGGCGAAAAATAACGTAGGTTAATTATAGAAGAAAATTTGCGGATTAAATTCGGCTTGAATTTTTCGCGCATTCATGTATACTGTTATAAAGAATTTAAAATTTTAAGATTACTTTGCGAATAATCGAAAAGGAGTGTTGAGAATTGAGTCTCGCCGCAAGCATGGGTAAAATTACTCTTATGGGCTATCTCATCGGGTGCATAAGCCCGTCATATATAATCGGTCTCATAAAGGGCTACGATGTGCGCGAAACGGGGTCTAAAAACGCGGGCGCATCGAATACTGTTCTCATGGCCGGGAAGCTGGCGGGGCTTTTCGTGGCACTTTTCGACATTTGCAAGGCCACGGTTTCCTGGAAGCTTGCAAGCTACTTCTTTCCTCAGCTTCGCTTTGCCGGGGCGCTGGGCGGTGTGGCGTGTGTGTTCGGGCATATGTTCCCGGTGTTTTTGAGGTTTCGCGGCGGCAAGGGCTTTGCGTGCCTGGGCGGCATAGCGCTGGCGTTCAACCCGAGGGTGTTTTTAATCATGCTGTGCACCGCGCTTATAATCGCCGTCGTGACAAACTATGTCGCGGTATCATGCGCGGCGATGTCGGTGGTGTGGCCGGTGTACTACGGTATGCTGACAAAATACTGGCTGGGCGCGGCCATTCTCGCCCTGCCCGCCATACCCATTTTCCTAAAGCACCGTGAAAACTTCCGCCGCATTCACGAGGGCACGGAGCTTGGCCTGAGCTACCTTTGGAAAAAGGACAGCGAGCTGACGCGCATAGGCCGCACCGAGGACGACAAATGGAACCCCGACGGGAAGTGAATCGGCACAACTATAATATAAACAAAAAGCCCGTTCGCACACTTGACAAATGCGCAGAACGGACGGTATAATATAAACAAAGAGTACTGCAACAAGCGGTTAGCTCTTTAAGTAAAGGTTATAAGCAAAGCTTATGAAGCCGTCACTTGGCCGAGTGGCGGCTTCTGCTTTTTATGATAAACTGAAACATCAGCTTTCGCAACGTTAAAGTTATCGTAAGTCGCATATGCTTCACCCCCTTTCGGGTGGCGTAGCTAACTACCGCCTTGCGGTATAAGCGCGCATAAAGCCAAATCAAAGATTCGTATGCTCGCTTACGCCTGCCGTTGTGCAGTACTCTAAGGGTACTATGTACCAAAGGAAGAATATCATAGAGTTTTACATTTTGCAAGGAAAACCGATAAATCCAGCTTTTATCTCGCGCTGCCCAAGTAGCCCTCTAAAATAAGGCTTGCGGCAACTGCGTCCACCGTGCGGCGGTGGGCGCGTTCTTTTTTGCCCGTGGCATGGAGAATGGCGTGCGCCTCTATGCTCGACCGGCGCTCATCCCACAGCGCGACCGGCAATCCGCTTGCCGCTTCCAGCTCCTTGGCAAGCTCCCGCGATATCGCGGCGCGCTCGCCCTCCGTGCCGTCCATATTCTTCGGCAGCCCCAGCACAAGCTGCCCCACATCGCGAAAAGCAGCCTCGGCGCAAATGCGCTCCACCGCCCGCGCGCGATCCCATTCCTGCATCGTCCACGCCTCGCCGCAGATAAGCCCCGTCAAGTCCGACACGGCCAAGCCTATCCGCGCATCGCCGTAATCAATCGCCATTATACGCATACTCTCACCTCTCACTTCAGCCCGAAGCAGGCGCGGATTTCGCCCGCAGAGTAGAGCGAGCCGACAGCGCACACAACGCCGTCGCGCCCGGCCGCGTCCTGCGCGGCGGCCACGGCATCGGGGATAGTCTCCGCCACGGTGACGGGCTTTCCGAAGCGCCCGAGCGCCGCGCCCAGGTCTGCCGCAGAAAGTGCGCGAGGGCTGTTCGGCGCAATGCAGACATACCCGTCCGCTTCGGCATTCAATATCTCGGTCAGGCTCATATAGTCCTTATCCGCAAGCACGCCAATAAGCAGCACGTGCTTTTTGCCGGGGAAGTAGTGCGCCAAATTCTCCGCCACGGTCTGGGCGCACTGCGGGTTGTGCCCGCCGTCAACTATAAAATACGGCTCCTCGCCCACAAGCTCGAAGCGCGCAGGCCAGCTCACGGCGTACATCCCGTGCTCCACATCGCTCTCGTCCAGCTCCCAGCCGCGAGCGCGAAGAAGCTCCACCGTCTCCGCCGCAACGGCGGCATTTTTGAGCTGGTGCGCGCCCAAAAGCGGCAGGGCGTAAGCGCTGCCCTTGTAGGAGAACACCTGCCCGTCAAGGCTGTCAAATTCACTCTCTATCTTTCCGAAATCCGCCGTGTGGAGTGTCGCGCCCTGCTTTTCGCACTCGGCGCGTATAACCGCCGCCACGCTCTCGCTCTGCTCGTAGATGACGGTGTCGCACCCCGGCTTTATTATCCCGGCCTTTTCCCACGCGATTTTTTCCACCGTATCGCCGAGCACGGCAGTATGGTCAAGGCCAATGTTCATAATCACCGCCGCTTCCGGCGCTTTTATCACGTTTGTCGCGTCATAGCGCCCGCCGAGGCCGACTTCCAGCACGACAATGTCGCACTTTTCCTCGGCGTACCACACCAGCGCCGCCGCCGTCATCAGCTCAAACTCCGTGGGGTGCTCGTCCATAGCATCGGCAAGGGGCGCAATGCGCGTGACGATTTCGGCCAGCACATCGTCCTCTATCTCCTTGCCGTTTATACGCATACGTTCGGTAAAGCGCGCAAGGTAGGGCGAGGTGAAAAGCCCTGTTTTGTATCCCGCCGCTTTCATTATCGAGGCGAGCATCGCCGAGGCGCTGCCCTTGCCGTTCGTCCCGGCCACATGGATGTATTTGAGCTTGTCCTGCGGGTCGCCGAGACGGTGCATAAGCTCGCTTATGCGCTCCAGCCCCGGCTTTGAGCCGAAGCGCTCCGTGCCGTGTATATAATTAAGAGCCTCATTATAGTCCATAATCTTACCTCTCCGCCTCACTATATTGTGCCTTATTTTGTCCGTGAGATACTATATCACGATTATACCCCGTCCGCAAGAGAAGCCTTGCCGTTTTGCGGCGAATTTATGCCGAAAAAGCTTTGAAAAATCGCCAAAAAAACTGTTGACTGCACAAGCAAGCTGTGCTATATTATGTATTACCTGTCGATAGAGAGGTCAGTTTTTGCGCGCTTTTTTATCAGGCGCGCGAGGCGGACAAGTCTTTCACAGGGAGGCAATGCTCGGCCTGTGGCTGAGTAAATAAAATAGGAGGTGCCGAAAATATGGCTGCTGACGCAAGAATCAAAATCACACTCAGGTGCGAAGAATGCAAGCAGAGAAACTACAACACGGTTAAGAATAAAAAGAACACTTCTGACCGTCTGGAGCGCAACAAGTATTGCCCCTTCTGCAGAAAGCACACCAAGCACGTGGAAACCAAGTAATTCTGAAAGGATGCGTGAAAATGGCTGAAGAAAAGAAGACTAACTCTGCTCCTGCAAAGCCTGTCACCGCCGTCAAGAAGGACGATGCCAAGCCCGGTTTCTTCAAGAGAGTCGGCAAGTGGTTCCGCGAGATGAAAAGTGAGCTGAAAAAGGTTATATGGCCCACGAAGAAAACCCTTTTCAACAACACTCTCGTTTCCGTCGTTATGATGGTGGCTTCCGCAGTGGTTATTTGGGGCTTTGACGAGCTGGCACAAATGCTTGTCAGAGCGCTGTTCATGCTGGCGGGTTAAAGAAGATGGCTGAAGAAGCGAAATGGTACGTTGTTCATACGTACTCCGGTTATGAAAACGCAGTGGCGGCCGCAGTGATGAAAGCCGCCGAAAACCGCAAAATGACAGACCTGATCAAAGAGGTCAGCATTCCGTTGGAAACCGTCACGGAGATAGTGGACGGCAAGGAAAAAACGGTTGACCGCAAGGTGTTCCCGGGCTACGTGCTCGTGAAAATGATCCTTACGGATGATAGCTGGCATCTTATTCACAATGTCCGCGGTGCAACGGGCTTCGTAGGCTCGGACGGCAAGGCCATCCCCCTGACGGAGCAGGAGATCTACGCTCTCGGCGTTGAACGCAGAGAAATCGTCGTAGGGTACGCCCTGGGCGATGAGGTCAAGGTCAATGACGGGCCTTTGGCCGGGTTCAACGGCATTGTCGATGAGCTTGAACCCGACAAGAACAGGGTTCGCGTCGTCGTTTCGATGTTCGGAAGAGAGACTCCCGTGGATCTGGAGCTTGACCAAGTCGAGCTTATAAAAGATTAATAAGAAAGAGGTGCTGTAAATGGCACAGAAAGTAGTAGGATACGTTAGATTC
>CAZGFK010000085.1:0-5230 GCA_964524815.1 uncultured Oscillospiraceae bacterium | reverse complement strand
GCATTATCCTGTGTAAATACCGACAGGCTCGAAATCTCCCGATTTCGAGCCTGTTTTATTGCCTATTAAGCTTCACACATCCCGTACCCTCGGGAGCACCACGGCAAAGGTGCTGCCGACGTTCATTTCGCTTTCGACCGAGACCGTGCCGCCGTGAAACTCCGTTATCTCTTTCACCATGGCAAGCCCCAGCCCGCTGCCGCCGTCCTCGCCGCGGGAAGCGTCCGCCTGCCAAAAGCGCTGCCAAATACGCTCCTGTTCCTCTTTGGCGATGCCTATCCCATCATCGCTGACGGTGAGCACAGCGTTATTCTCCTCCGCGCTCAGCTTCACGGCGATATTGCCGTTCTCCCGCCCGTATTTATACGCATTTTGCAGAAGGTTTTGCACCACGCGCGACATAAGCGCGTGGTTATATTCACACTCAACGCCGGGCGCAATGTCCGTTTCAAGGCGGATGCCGCGCGCATCCGCGGGGATAAACTCCTCGCAGCAGGATTCAACAAACTCGCTCAAATTCGCACGGCGCATGGGGTAGCGATCCGTCCCCTGCTGCATACGGGTAAGGCTCAAAAGCGACTGCACAAGCTCGCTCATGCCGCGCCCCTGCTCCTCTATAACAGCGATAGACCCCAAAAAGTCCTCGCGCGTTTTATTCTTTCTCCGTGCGCGGTCACACTCGGCAAGGATAACGGTTATAGGCGTTCTCAGCTCGTGAGACGCATCAGAGGCAAACTGCCGCTCGGAAATAAACGACTGCTCCAAGCGCGAGAGCATTTTATCAAAGGACGCGGCAAGGCGCTTCATCTCGCTCGGGCCTCGGCGCATATTAACGCGAAGAGACATATCATCCCCATCGGAAATGCTGTTGGCCGCGTCTATAATCTTCTCCATCGGGCGAAATGCGCCCCACGCGATGAGCCAGCCGCCGCCTATCGAAAGCGCCAAGAGTACCGGGAGCAGCGTACACATAAGAATAAGTATAACGTGCATTACGCGCGAGCCGGGTTCAGCCGATATAGTCCCGCGCACCCAAAGCGCCGCAATCTCCATATCGACATAGGTGTCATAAACATATATCTCCCCGCCGGGCGTGTCCGCCGTGCGAAGCACATTCGCCTCAAACGGCATATCCAACGCCCACGCCTCCGGCACTGCGCCGTAAAGGCACTCGCCGCTTTCGCTGTAATATGCGCAGTACACCCCGTGCTTATAAGCTTTCAAATCATCCCACTCGAAGCTCCCCCGGTCAAACTCCACATCGTTTGCGCTGTCAAGCACCTCGGTCACAAGCCGCCCGGCCGGGTCATCCGTAACCGCATTGCCATTTATAACGAGTATGAAAACCACCACCATCGCCGACATCATCAGCATCATCAACGTGACCCACAGCGTCACTCTCAGCTTTGCCGACACGCTCTTTTCACTCCTCTCTCAGCACCCAGCCCGTGCCCCACACGGTGTGGATAAGCTTTGTGTCAAACCCCGTGTCCATTTTCTTGCGCAGATACCCCACATATACATCCACCACGTTCGTGCCGCCCTCGTAGTCGTAGTTCCAGAGGTTATTTTCTATCATCTCGCGCGATAAAACCACGCCGCGATTGCGCACCATGTACTCCAAAAGCGCATATTCCTTTTGCGTAAGGTCGATGCTCTTCCCGGCGCGCTGTGCCGTGCGGGCGGAAACGTCCAGCGTCAGGTCGCCAACGGTGTAGACATTGGAGCGGTTTCCGGTATACTTTCGCGTCATAACGTGCACAACGGCTATAAGCTCCTGAAAATCAAAGGGCTTTGTGAGGTAATAATCTCCCCCGCTCTCCAAGCCCTCCACGCGGTCGGAAACGCTGTCGCGCGCCGTGAGGAAAAGCACCGGCGTGTTGTTGCCCCGCTCTCTCAGCCGCCGCACAAGCTCCAGTCCGTCCATTTTCGGAAGCATAATATCAAGTATCATCACATCGTATACCGAGGTCAAAGCATAATCGAGCGCATCCGCCCCGTTAAAGCAGCTATCCACGCTGTAGCCCTCATCCGCCATCGCCTCGGTGATTATTCTGTTGAGGTTTTTTTCGTCCTCTACCACAAGTATTCTCATGTTATTCTCCCCGCCGTAAGCATATTGTGTTGTAATACTAATCCAAAAGATTAAGGGAAGCTTTAAGAATTTGCGTTTTTCTTAATTCTTTTCTTAAAATAACATATTATCATCTTTCCGTAAAGAAAAATTGAAGGGAGAACAGGAAATGAAAAAAGCTTTGAAAACCGTTTTGATAATTCTTCTCGTGCTCGTGCTTGCAGGCGCGGCAATCGGCGGATTTTTCATTTGGCAGCATACCACAACTTACATAGGCCGCCGCAGTGCCGAGGACATCGCCGTTGCCGATTGCGGCTTGGACTTGACCTCTATAAAAAAGATAGAATCCGAATTTGAAAAGAACCACTACGCCGCGTGGTACGATGTTGAAATCGACACCTTCGGCGTAGATTGGGACTACATAATAGATGCCCGCACGGGCGAAATCCTCAACTCTGCCTCGGAGCTTGACTGAACCGTTACTTCCTCTATATAGATTATTTCAAAAGCAAAATCTCCCCGCAAAAGCCGCCGTCCGATTTCCCGGGCGGCGGCTTATTTTTTATTCGGAAAGCTCCTTATAGGTTGCGCGTATGAAGAAAGCAGCTATTATGAATGTAAGTATATCCGCCGGCGGGAACGACCGCAAAAGCCCGGCCGGTCCCATAAAAAGCGGCATATCTGCAACCGGTTTTACGCAGATATGCCACTCGTTGTATGTGGTATTATATCAATTTTTCACGCGGATTTCAAAGCTTTTTTCTCACGCCAAATTGAGCTTTTTCTTCAAAAGCAGGGTCGTGGGTATGTAGTATATCGCGCCCTGAACCGCACCCAGCACCGCCATACCGACAAACGCAAGGTGTACGCTTGTTTTCGCGGCCTGCATATTAGACATGGAAGAGAAAAGCGAATCCAAAACCGTGTTGAAGTCAAACGAGACGAGAATGCTTCCGCCGAGCGTGGAAAGGAGCGACATTGCAATACTTATCGCGAAGAACGCCGCCACGCTCCACAGCAGCTTGCGGTTTGCAAAGCATTGGCCTATCGCCATAGCGAGGTAGAATTTAAGGCAAAGTGCGCACGAGGTGACGAAAAACAGCACAATAAGCTCCGCTACATACCCCGCGATATTCCCCGCGCCCATAAGCTCCGTAAGGTCAACAATCCCCTGCCACAGGCGGCTGATGGTTTCCGCGTCAAGGGCAACCGCCGCGCTGACCGTGCCCATAATGAGCATGGCGAACATCAAGGCAAGCCCGGTCACGACAAACCACGTGAACGACACTATAAGCTTTGCCCACACGAGCGCATCCACGCTCACGGGCAGGGTGAACATCAGATAGCCCTCACGCCCGAGCAGGTTTTTGTAAAAGCGCTCTATCATCATCACAACGCACATCACGCATATCGCAATAACGCACACAACAAACCCTATGAGCAGCAGCAGGAAGAGCACATCAAGGATTTTGTACTCCACTTCTCCGTCCAGCATGACGGCCGAGTACCCCGCCAGCGCCGCCAGCAGCAGCACCGCCGCCAGCAGCGGCAGCATTACGCGCCTCGTTGCGCGAAATTCATGGTTAATAAGTTTTCCTAGCATTTGAATACCTCCCTGAAAAGCGCATCCACGCTCTTCCCGTGCGCCTCGCGCAGCGCGTCCACGCTGTCTTGAAGCACGATGTTGCCTTTATCCACAAATATAACCTCGTCCAGCACGTTTTCCACATCGCTTATAAGGTGCGTGGAGATTACTACTGCCGCATCCGGGTCATAGTTTTTGATTATCGTGTCGAGGATAAAATCCCGCGTGGCGGGGTCAACGCCGCCTATCGGCTCATCCAGCAGATAAAGCTTTGCCTTGCGGCTCATCACCATAATAAGCTGAACCTTTTCCTTTGTGCCCTTGCTCATCTGCTGTAAGCGCTGCTTGGGGTCAAGGTTGAGGCGCGCGAGCATTTCACTGCAACGGGCGCGGTCAAAGTCTGCGTAGAAATCCTCGTACATATCCATGAGCTTTTCCGTGCTCATCCACTCGGGCAAATGCGTTTTGTCCGGCAGATAGCTCACTATCGCCTTGCTCTCCACGCCGGGCGCATTGCCGCAAATGCTTATCTCGCCCGCGTTCGGGCTTAAAAGTCCGTTCACGAGTTTAATCAATGTGGTTTTGCCGCTGCCGTTCGGCCCTAAAAGCCCCACTACGCGCCCCGGCTCGATTTTAATGCTCACATTGTTGAGCGCCGTTGTGTTGCCGTAGCGCTTGGTGAGCTCTTTGCATTCAAGTATTGCCATTGCTGTCCTCCCTTTCGCTGCTTTCAAGCAGCTTGATAATGTCATCTTTGGTGTAGCCTATGCGCTGCATCGCGCTCATGAACGAGCGCACGCTCTCTTTCGCAAGCGTCTCCTTTGTGCTGTTTACCACTTTCGTGTCCTCCGTAACAAATCTACCGCTGTTGCGCTGAGTGTAAACAAGCTCCAGCCGCTCCAGCTCCGCAAACGCCCTTTGCATGGTGTTCGGGTTCACGCCCGCCTCGGCGGCCAGCTCCCGCACGCCCGGCAACCTCTGCCCCGGGGCGTATTCGCCCGATACTATCGCCAGCTTTATCTTATCAACAAGCTGTGTATATATCGGCATACTGTTGTCAAATTGCCATTCCATCTACACACCTCCTTGTGTTTCTGTATTAAGCGATTAGTACATTAACACATCAATGCACGTTTGTCAACAGGAAATTTGAAAAAACTAAAAAAATTTTTCTTGTGATTGCCATAAACCATTATCCTTTCCTTTGGGGGCAGTCCCTCGCCCTTAAAATGGAGATAGCGCCGCAGTCCCTCGCGCCATCATCTTTTAGCCTAATTTTACACGGTTTTTTTGTGTCCGTGCCACTAGGTAGTGGCAAAGCATAAAAAATCAGCCCACAACTTTAGGTAAGTGTTCATAAAACAGTTAAGCATCAGTGTGGCAATTTCCACGCCGATGCTTTCTGTTTTGTCATTTTTCGTGACCTCCTTTTTTGAAAATGGGGATAAAAAAAGACCGTCAACTTTTCGCAGATTGCGACCAGTCAACGGTCAGTTTTTCGGTATTTGTCCTTTTGTTTTTTGTCAGAGTTGATATACTTTTTCAAAGCCTTTACGATAAGGGTGAAAAGA
>CAZGFK010000084.1:0-5255 GCA_964524815.1 uncultured Oscillospiraceae bacterium | reverse complement strand
GGGTGGAAGTATGTCTCCAATACCCTCATCGCGGACGAAACCAGCATCATCCCCACCGGCCGCCTCTCCGGCCAGCTCGACATAGAACGCTCCAAAACCGGGTATTGAATCATAGCCTAAAAACCCACAGCGTGACAAAAAGTGACTGCAACAATGCAGTCACTTTTTGTGAAAACAAACCACACATTAGATGTAAGGTTTAACTCTACAAAAAGCCTGTGTATGGCAACTGTTTTCTTACAATACATCGGCTATATAAAAATGACGCTGAACAGCAATGTTTAGCGTCATTTGGTGGGGGAAGATGGATTCGAACCATCGAAGGCATTGCCAGCAGATTTACAGTCTGTCCCCTTTGGCCACTCGGGAATTCCCCCATATTAACTTTTGCCGGTTTGCTCGCGTTGCTCCGAAGAGCGGTCTGTAGCTTTCCTTTATATTAAATCAAAGCCCAGCGAGCTTCGTTTGACGATGGAGCTGGTGGACGGACTCGAACCCCCGACCTGCTGATTACAAATCAGCTGCTCTACCAACTGAGCTACACCAGCACTTGACCGGCTTGACTATAATAGCAAATCGGACAGCGTTTGTCAACCATTATTTTTCGTTTTGGGGCAAAATTTTCACAAAATCTTGCCCCATGGTTTTCTTACTCGCTGTACACGCGCGCTACGCGCACACTAAGCTCACTCGTCAAACCGCAGCCCTCGTCCCCGCCGATGAGCAGGGATTGATCCTGCGAGGTTAAGCAGTTGCCAAGCTCGTCATAGCCGTAAATCGTCACGGCATTGCCCACGCCGCAATCGACCCCGCTCACATCCACAAACGCCTGATCCATACAGCAGGCGAGCAGCGGGCATTTCTTCCCCGCAATGAGCACCGGCGCATGAACGTGACATAGCGCCATATCCAGCCCGTCGCCGTAGCCTACGCCGATAGTCGCCACGCGTGCATCGTGCTCCAAGTGGAACGCCCCTGCGTAGCCAAGCCCGTCTCCTGCGTGTCTGTCCTTAACGGCGGTGATAAACGTTCGCCAAGTCACCATTTCATCTATCCCGTGGCTGACATGGTCGGGGCTGTCCATATACAGCCCCCGCCCTATGCGCACTGCGTCCAGCGCGTACTCGGGAAAAAGCTCGTGCGAGGCGGAAGAGGAGATGTGCCGCATAAGCCCGGTGTAGCCTGCATTTTCAAGCTGCGCAAGCGCTTTTTCAAACTCGTTGTATTGATGCACGCTGAACTCTCTGTTCACCGTGTCCGCAAAATGCGAAAACACCCCCACGGGCTTTACGCACTCGGCGCGGCGCAGCGCGCCTATAAGCTCGGCCAGCTCCTCGCCCGGCTCTACGCCGATACGATGAAGCCCGGTATCTATTTTAATATGTACGCGCGCCTCAACGCCCAGCGTCTCGGCCACGGTGTTCAGTGTTTTCACAAACTCAGGCGAACCCGTTGCCAGCATAAGCCCCGCATTTAACGCGCTCGGCAATTGGAACGGCAACGCGCTGCCCATAACGAGAATGTCCAGTTTGCACCCGTGCCCTCTCAGCGTCAGCCCCTCGGCCACGTGCGCCACGCCTATACATTTAATACAGTCAAACTCTTCAATCGCTTCCGCGATACGTCGCATCCCCAGCCCGTAGGCATCGTCCTTCAAAACGGGGATAAGCTCCGTCCCCTCGGGAAGCGATGCGAGAATTGTACGAATATTCTTTCGCAGTATGCCGATATCAACGTACAAATAAGAATTATTCATATTATTCACAGCAGAATGCATAATTATCACCGGCTTTTTATTTATTTCGAGCCTATTATAACCGCAAAAATACGCTTATGCAACAGCATTTTCAACATATCGTGAAAATTGCACAAGTATATTTGAAAAAGCATTTAAAAACCTTGCATATTGGGTATTGACAATGAATAAATATTCGTGTATACTCCAAACTGTCGAAAGACAAAATGAAAAAAATGAAAAATCGAGGAGAAATATAATGAAAAAATTTGTTACTCTCATGCTCGCGCTTACTATGGTGTTCGCGCTGTGCGCCTGCGGCTCTCAGGCCGCTGCCCCCGCTGCCGATGATAACGTTCTTATCCTCGGCACCTCTGCCGACTATGCTCCGTTTGAGTTCATGTACCCCGGCGATGACGGCAACATGGTTTACGGCGGTATTGATGTTTTCGCCGCAGAGTATTTTGCCGAAACGATGGGCAAGGAGCTGAAGGTTGAGAATATGTCCTTTGACTATCTCCTGGCCTCTCTCCAAAAGGGCGATTATGACATGGTCATGGCCGCTATGGAAGCCACCGAGGAGCGTATGAACGCCGCTGACTTCTCCGACCCGTACTACACCGATAAGCCCGCAATGATCCTCATCAAGGCTGACAAGCTGGACGAATACACCACGCTTGAAAGCTTCTCCGGCCTCTCCGTTGCTGCTCAGACCGGCACCACCAAGGAAGGCGTTGTCGGCGATTACCTCACCGATGCAAACCTTGTCTCCATTCAGAACGTGAACGACATCGTAAACCAGCTTGTTAACGACAAGATTGATGCCGCCGTGCTTGACGGCAGCGTTGCCGAGAACTTTGCCAACACCAATGCCGACCTCGCCGTTGCCACTGCGTCCGAGCTTCTTCCTGCGGCTGATCCTTACTGCGTTGCCGTTGCCAAGGGTGACCCCAAGGGGCTGCTTCCCGCGATAAACGAGGCTATTGCCAAGATGAACGCTGAGAACAAGATGGACGAGTTTGTTGAACAGGCTGCCGCCCTCTCCGATGTGGCCGAACTCGTTTCTGCCGAAGCTCCCGCTGCTTAATCGTTAAATTTGCCAAATTAGCGCAAATAACGAAAATAGTCGGTTTACACTGGCGCAATAAAGTGGTATAATCGGAAAGCCGACTTCTTAATCGGCTTTCCGATTTTTTCGTTTTTTTACCGCCCGTGACATTTCACGGAAAGAAAGGAAACTCAAAATGTGGTGGTCTAACCTCTTTGCCGATATGAGCCCGGCAAGCTTTTTCAATTTTTCGTTTCTCCCCAAATATGGGGCGTTCTTCGTGCAGGGCATTGAATACACGCTCCTGCTCGCGGTCGTGTCCGTTGCGCTGGCTATTATCCCGGCAATGCTCCTCGCGCTCATGCGCTTGAGCAAGAATAGACTTGTCAAGTGGCTTTCCGGCGCGTATATCGCTGTTTTCCGCTCCACACCGCTGCTTGTGCAGTTGAGCATTATATATTTCGGCCTTTTCGGCGTTATCTCCATTCCTCGCGTTACAATTCTCGGCTTTGTGGATTTGAGCCGCTTTATCCCCGGCGTTGTCGCCCTTGCGCTCAATTCCTCTGCCTATGTCGCCGAGATTTTCCGCGCCGGTATTCTTGCCGTTGACGTGGGGCAAACCGAGGCCGCCCGCTCTCTCGGCCTCAGTGCGGGCTCGGCGATGCGCCTTGTCGTGCTGCCGCAGGCGGTCAAAAACGTGCTTCCTGCCCTTGCGAACGAGGTTGTCACTATGGTTAAGGAAAGCTCTATCTGCTCCATGCTCGGCATGGCGGAGCTGATGTTCGGCGCAAAGGCCACCGCCAGTGCTACTTATATCACCCTTGCCCCCTATACTCTTGCCGCGCTTATTTACTTCTGCATTAACTACCCCGCCTCTAAGGCTATCGAGGCAATAGAGAGGAGGATGCGCCGTGGCGACAAGCAATGATAATATTATCTCCGTTCGGCATCTCGTAAAGGAATATAATAACGGTGCTGTAAAGGCGCTCAACGATTGCAGTATGGACGTGCGCCGCGGCGAAGTCGTGGCGATAATCGGGCCGTCCGGCTCGGGTAAATCCACCATGCTCCGCTCGCTCAATCTCCTTGAGACGCCCACTTCCGGCGAGATTTTCTTCAACGGCGTGAATCTTTTTGATAAATCCGTTGATATCAATCTTCATCGACAGAAGATGGGCATGGTGTTTCAGCATTTTAATCTTTTCCCGCATATGACGGTCAAAAAGAACATCACCCTTGCCCCCGTGCATTTGAAGCTGAAAACGCCCGAGGAAGCGGACGCTATGGCGCAGCGCCTTTTGGAGCGTGTCGGCCTTGCGGACAAGGCCGATGAGTTCCCGGCCATGCTTTCCGGCGGCCAGAAGCAGCGTATTGCGATAGTCCGCGCCCTTGCTATGGAGCCTGAGGTAATGCTCTTTGACGAGCCTACCAGCGCCCTTGACCCGGAAATGGTGGGCGAGGTGCTGGAAGTTATGAAAAGCCTTGCCAAGCAGGGGATGACGATGGTTGTAGTCACGCATGAAATGGGCTTTGCCCGCGAAGTAGGGGACAGGGTGCTCTTCATGTCGGACGGTATGATTCTCGAAGAGGGTACGCCCGAGCAGGTTTTTGATGCACCCAAGAATCCGCGCTTGCAGGATTTCCTTTCAAAATTATTGTGATATTGTTTTTGCGCACGGCTTTCCCCGTGCGCAATTCTTATATTTTGCCTTTAGCACTCAAGTTGCACGAGTGCTAATATTAATAGTTAAGACATAATTTGCAGTATATTTTTTAATATTTGTACGGTATATTATATACACGATGAAACGAAAGATATGAAACATCATCGAAATTAAAATGTATAATTTGTTTGGAGGTATATATTATGTTTGAACTCATTCCCTTTGACCGTACCATTCGTCACATGGCTTCCTTTGACCCGTTCCGCGAGCTGGATAACATGGAGCGTAGCTTCTTCGGCAATACCAATGTAGTTTCCGCTTTCCGCACCGATGTCAGTGACACGGGCGATGCATTCAAGCTAGAAGCGGAGCTGCCCGGCTTTAATAAGGATGATATCAAAATTGATATTGAGAACGATTGCCTCACCATCAGCGCCGAGCGCAAGCTCGGTACGACCGATGAGGATAAGAAAACCAACTTTGTCAAGCGCGAGCGCTTCTACGGCTCTTACAGCCGCAGCTTCGATGTAACCGGCATTGATGTTGACACCATTGAAGCCGCCTACGATAACGGCGTTCTCACCCTCACCCTCCCCAAGAAAAAAGAAGTCCTCCCCGCGTCTCGCAGATTGGAGATTAAGTGAAGAAAAGTTTATCCCGATTTAGTTTCCCCTTGCATTTTTGAGATAGTAATTGTATAAAGCAATAATAAATAATCACCTAGCGGAGTATTCCGCTAGGTGATTATACTCTATTTTCCCCCTTCTTACTTCGTGCCGAAGATGCGGTCGCCGGCGTCGCCGAGACC
>CAZGFK010000083.1:0-5266 GCA_964524815.1 uncultured Oscillospiraceae bacterium | reverse complement strand
CGACATAGGTGGCTTTTATCCTCTCGCGCTGACGCAGCGCCTCAAGCGCGGCACGCTGGGAGACGGCGGGGGTAGTGTAAATCATCGCGCCGTTTATGCGCGAGACAACACGCAGTATCTCCGGCTCTGCTATCACAGCGCCGACACGCCAGCCGGTCATCATGAAGTTCTTGGAGAAGCTGTTGAGCGTAACCGTGCGCTCGGCCATGCCGGGAAGCGTGCGCATGGGGATATAATCGCCTTCAAAAAGATAGGTGGTATAAATCTCATCGGCAAGAATGAGCAAATCATGCTCCTTAGCAACGGCAGCCAAAAGCTCAAGCGTATCTCTGCCGTAGCCCATGCCGGTGGGGTTCGTGGGGTTGTTGAAAACAATAGCCTTAGTCTTGGGCGTTATCGCCGCGCGCAGACGCTCGGGGCTGATAGCGAAGTTTTCCTCCGCATAGGTCGGCACTTCCACACACACACCGCCTGCCAGCTCTATCTGGCTGCGATACGGCGAAAAGTACGGCGAGAACACGATAACCTCGTCCTGCGCATCCAGCACCGCCATCATCACAAGCGCCATGCCGAGGCAGCTTGACGCCGTAATCAACACGCGCTCCTCGCTTATTCTCTGCCCGTAGTCCTCTTCCCACGCCGCGCACACCGCCGAGATAAGCTCCTTATCTCCCTTGGGATCGCCGTAATGGGTGTAGCCGCGCTTAGCATCGCGAAAGGCCGCGTCTATTATCGCTTCATCGGTAGTGAAATCCGTGTCGCCGATGCTGAGGTCTATAACGTCATTATACTTGCTCAGAGCCTCGGTATCCAGCGAGAGCACCGGCCCGGAAGCCGCCTGAAAATGCTTTGCAATGAAATTCCTCATATTTATTCCCCTTGTCAAATTCAGCTCGCGCCGTTATTTTTATAATAAAAACAATTATACAGGTTTCGGGGAAAAATGCAAGTCTTGCGTTCACACTTGAAAAATTCCGCAGAACATAGTATTATTTTGACAAAAGGAGATGAACGGTTATGAAGCGCTCTGCCCTCGCGGCTCTCGCCGCCGGTATAATACTGCTTTCGTTTCTCTTCTCCGCCTGCGGAGAGGCAAGCGTAAAGCTCACCTACGCAGGCGACCGCGCCTCGGGCGCAACCGCCGTTTCGTCCGGCAACGCATCCGACACAGCGGCGGACGGCAACAACGAGGCCGACAGCGAATATAACCGCTATGTCGATATCTGCAACACGGGGTACAGCTACCTTGTCGGCATCGGCGTTGAAAAGGACTACGCCAAGGCGTTTGAATGCTTTCAAGAGGCGGCGGATTACGGCATACCGGAAGCTATAACAAATCTCGGCTATTGCTACGAGCGCGGGATAAATGTCGATATAGACTACAGCCGCGCCGTGGAGCTGTACGAAAAGGCCTCCGAGCTCGGCGACAGCTCCGGGATGAACAACCTCGGCTGGTGCTATGAGCAGGGCTTAGGTGTGGAGCAAAGCTATGAGCGGGCATACGAATACTACTACCGCGCAAGCATGAAGAACAACGCCTCGGCATATGAAAACCGCCTATATTTGGAGCGAAACGGCTTTGTAAAATAGCGTATTCGGCGCATTATTCTACCGTTCCGTACAAAAATTCGTGCAAACGCTCGCTTTCGTACTTATAATCGCAGCCCGTCACATCCTCGTCATACCCGTCATGCACCCATATATTGTTCCTGTCCGGCACGGTAAGCTGTTCGGCGTGCGCGCCGATGAACTTGGGTGCGGCAAAGAGGATGGATGCAAGCGTGCGCATAGATAAATCTGTGTCAACAAGCGGGATTACCGCCCCGGCAAGCTCGTCAATTTGGCTGAGCTTTAATGCGCGCGCCGCAGAAAGCGCGGCTTGCACGGTTTTGCGCTGACGCTCCACGCGTTGCCAATTGTCATCAATGCGCCGAAGTCTGCAATAGCGCAATGCACCCTCGCCGTCAAGGTGGTTCGTTCCCTCGGAAAACCACACCTCGGAATAGCTGTCCTCGGTAAGTGCCTGCGCCTCCTCCGCCGTCAGAGCTATATCCACGCCGCCGAGCGCGTCTATAACCTCGCAGAAGCTGAGAAAATCGAAGTGAATATAGCCCGCAATATCCACGCGAAAGCAGTTTCTTACGCTGTCGGTAGTCAGTTCCGCGCCGCCGTAGGTAAAGGAATTTGTGAGCATTACATCGCCGTGCCCCTGCCAAGGCACGGCCGTACTGCGCTCAAAGCTGACAAGCTTCACGCTCCCGCTCGTGCGGTCAAGTGAGCAGAGCATGGTTACATCGCCCCTGCCCATGTCATCGGAATCGAGCAAAAGCTCGTCCGTGCCGATGAGGAGAATGTTTATAACGCCGTTGGTTTCCTCGCTTTCAAGCGGGGTTTGGTCAGAGCCGAGAATGCTCAACACGGCGGATTCGTGCTTTTCCTTTGCGCTGATGTGCTGCGTCTCCGTTCCGGGGGTAACAGATTTTGCGGCAGCGGCGGGTGCAGGTGTGCCTGTCGGCGTGGGACTGGGCTTTGCTTGCTCCTGCGCGAGAGCGAGCGAGTTTGCCGCCGTGGCGCTCATCGCGGCGCACAAGGCACCGGCGGCGATAAGAGTACGTATACTTAGTTTTTTAATCGCGGTTCACTCCCTTACATCGGGGTAATTTACTTCACGGGTGATTATACCCGCTTTTTCTTAGTATAAACCGCCGATTCTATACTGTTATCTCATAAACTTTTCATTGTTTTCATCCTCGCGGAGTATGATTTCAAAGAGAGTTAATGCGAGTGGAGCATACATCGTAAAAAAGAGCAAAAAGAAACACCACATCAAGAAAATGCACCGCCGTCGAAAAGCTTGCCAAGAAGAAAGAACAATAAATCACACAACAAAAAAACTGTAGGGGCTCGCGCTCCTACGGTTTTTTCGCAATACAAGCTTACTCTTCGTCGTCAAAGAGGCCAAACCCGGCGACCTCGGTAGTCGGCAGGGAAAAGGCGATTGCCGCAGCGGGGGTGTTGCCGCCCGCCTTTTCTATTATCGCGCGCATGATCTCCGCCTTTTCGCGCGCATGGGCAACGATGAGCACAAGCTCCTTTTCATCGGCAATGGAAATCGTGTGAAATTTCGGCGCGTCCTTTGAGCCTGTTCCCTTGCCGTGCAGCACCGTGCCGCCGCGAGCCCCCGCGCCGCGCGCAGCATTCATAACCATATCAGTATAACCGGAATTTGCAATTGCCACAATCAGCTCATACGAGCCAAGCTCCGGCATGGTGCGCTTTATGTTCTTTTCGTCTCCGCTTAAATAGGCCAAAACTTTGCCACCTCCAACACTTTTTATCGGCACGGCTATAACCATTCCATGCCCCGGAACGCCGAGATGAAGCAGTCTGCGCTGCTCGGCGATAAGCTTTTTCGTTTTTTCCTGCGTGGCAACTGCCACCACAACGCGCTTTTCGCTTGATTCTATGCCCAAAAGCTCCAGCATACTTTGCACAGCCGTGCCGCGCGCATACATTGTCACGGTAACGGGCAGCGCAAGGCGGACGCAAATGTCCATAAGCGCGTCAAGCGCTTCGGGGTTTACTATTGATATTACGTAATTCAAGCGCCGTACACCTCCCAAAGCTCGATAATATCCGTGTCGCCGATGCTTTCGCTTTCAACGGCGGCAGTTTTCTTATGCTCGTATATAAAGCCAACCGTTTGAATCGACAGCAGCGGCAGCATCGCAACCAGTGCCACCACGCCGAACGCATCGCTGAGTACATCGCCGCCGAGCGCCACGCTTGTGCCCATCATGAATTGCAGCATAAAAGTCGCCGTCATGGGGCCGGAGGCCACGCCGCCGGAGTCAAACGCGATGGCCGTATAGATATCCGGCACGAAAAACGACAATCCCAGCGCGATAACATACCCCGGCACGAGAAACCACAGCAGGCTTAACCCCGTCAGCACGCGCAGCATGGAAAGCCCCATTGCAAGCGCAATTGCAACCGAGAGACTGAATTTAATCGCCTTGCCGGGTATTGCGCCCGCGCTGACTTCTTCAATCTGCTTTTCAAGCACACCAACGGCAGGCTCGGCCGAGATGATAAACCAGCCGAGCAGCATCGCAAGCGGGACAAGCAGGACGCACGTCCATCCCTGTGCAAGCGCCGCGCCCAGCTCCGCGCCCAAGGACGAAAAGCCGATGTTGACCCCCGTGAGGAAGAGCACCAGCCCCAGATAGGTGTAGACAAGGCCGATGAGTATTTTTTCAAGGCTGCGCTTCGTGATATGCAGCAGGCAAAGCTGGAACACAAAGAAAATCACGACTATCGGCAACATCGCCACGGCCATTTCCTTCATGTAAATTGGGATGGCGGTCAAAAACGAGCGGCCTATCGCCACGGTGTCGGCATAGCTTGCAGCGCTCAATTCAACCACGCCGCTGCTGTCGGCATAGAAAAAGCCGAGTATGAGCACGGAGAGTATCGGTCCTACCGAGCACAGCGCCACGAGGCCGAAGCTGTCCGCCTCGGCGCGATCGTCACTTCTCACCTTGGAAACGCCCAGCCCCATCGCGAGGATGAACGGCACTGTCATCGGCCCCGTGGTAACACCGCCGGAGTCAAACGCGATGCCGAGAAAACGCGTATCCGTAAACGCGGCCAGCGCGAATATAACGGCATAGCACGCGATTAAAATCCACCGCAGGCTTGCGCCCGTGAGTATGCGCACCATGCAAATCGACATGAAAAGCCCCACGCCCACACCCACCGTGATGAGCAGGACGCTGCTTTTTATGTGCGGCACGGTCTGCGCAAGCACCTGCAAATCAGGCTCGGCCACAGTTATGGCAAAGCCCAAAAGAAAGCTGACCGCGATAATAAGGAGCGTAGAGCGCGTGAGCGTGAGCGCCGAGCCTATGCGGCTGCCTATCGGGGTCATCGACTGCTCCGCGCCGAGGGAGAAAAGCCCCATACCCACCACGAGCAGCACCGCGCCGATAAGGAAGCTCAAAAGCAGCTCCGTTTTCATCGGCGTGACGCACAGGCACAGCACGAGCACTATCACCGCAATCGGCAGCACCGATTCCGCTGATTCTTTTATCTTTTCTGCCAGCGCGGTTTTTTCTTTTTCAATGTAACTTCTTCTGCTGATAATACCACTCCTATATTGTCAATTTTCTAAAATTATACCACATTTGTCCCTTTGCTGCAACGCAAGGCAGGGATTTGATACAAAAAGTTCACGGTTTCTACGCAGGACGGTAATATGTGAAAA
>CAZGFK010000082.1:0-5471 GCA_964524815.1 uncultured Oscillospiraceae bacterium | reverse complement strand
GAGAATGACTACAACCTTTCTGTTTCTACTTATGTGGAAGCTGAAGATACAAGAGAAGTCATTGATATTGTTAAACTCAATACAGAAATTGAGCAGATCGTATCCAGACAACAGGTGTTACGAAACGAGATTGATAAAATCATTGCAGAAATCGAGGTGGGAAAATGAGCAACTTAGAGCAGCTTTTACAGGAACTTTGCCCGAACGGTGTAGAGTATAAAACAATCAAAGAAATTGCAACAGACATATATCGTGGTTCTGGTATTAAGCGTGATCAGATAATTCCTGATGGTATTCCTTGCGTTAGATATGGAGAAATATATACCACCTATGGTGTTTGGTTCGATGAATGTGTTTCACATACTTCTTTGGAGTATGTATCGTCCCCAAAATATTTTGAACGCGGCGATATTCTGTTTGTGATTACTGGCGAAAGTGTAGAGGATATTGCTAAATCAACTGCCTATGTTGGATATGATAAGTGCCTTGCTGGAGGAGATATTGTTGTTTTGAAGCACAAGCAAAACCCCAAATATTTAGCTTACGCTTTGTCAACAACAGATGCACGCAAGCAAAAAAGTGCAGGTAAGGTGAAGAGCAAGGTGGTTCATTCGAGTGTTCCTGCGATTGAAGCATTGAAAATCCCTTTGCCACCACTTGAAGTACAAGAGGAAATTGTACGTATACTAGACAGTTTCACAGAGCTTACAGCGGAGCTTACAGCGGAGCTTACAGCTAGGAAAAAACAGTATGAATATTATACCGAGCAACTTTTGAATAACGCTAAAAACAGCAAAACTATTACGCTTGGCGAAATTGGTTCTGTTAAAATGTGCAAAAGAATAATGAAGTTTCAAACCAATACAGACCGTGGCGTTCCTTTCTATAAAATCGGCACTTTTGGGAAAGAGCCTGATTCTTTCATTCCAACAGAATTATTTAAAGAATATAAAGAAAAATACTCCTATCCGAAAAAAGGCGACATTCTGATTTCATGTTCTGGAACAATTGGAAGAACGGTTGAATTTGACGGCGAACCCGCATATTTTCAAGATTCCAACATCGTATGGCTTGAGCATGATGAATCTATCGTTACTAATAAATACCTGAAATACTGTTATAGAAAACAACCTTGGCATATTTCTACCGGTGGAACAATTGCTCGACTGTATAGCGACCATATTCTAAAAGCACGCATATCCATCCCCTCTCTTGAAGAGCAAAAACGAATAGTCGATATACTCAGCAGATTTGACAAATTGTGTAACGACCTCGAAATCGGGCTTCCCGCTGAGATTGAAGCGCGTCAAAAGCAATATGAGTATTACCGAGATAAGCTGTTGTCATTCAATCAGCAGTAAACAAAGGAGATTGCCGCATGAGCACTTACAACATCATTGCCGAAAGCAACGAAAGCACCGTAGTAGCCGAATACACGCCGGAAAGCTCACGCTCCGACAGCTTTCAGAGCGAAGCGGCTCTTGAAAAAGAATTCATTCGTTTGCTTACTACGCAAGGATATGAGTATCTTTCCATTCATGATGAATCCGCTCTAATCGCAAACCTCAGGCAACAGTTGGAATTGCTAAACGCTTATACTTTTACGGACGATGAATGGAAACGCTTTTTCACAGAAACACTTGCCAACGCCAACGAAGGCATAATTGAAAAAAGCCGCACCATACAGACTGACCACATTAAAGTACTCCGCAGAGATGACGGCACTTCAAAAAATATTCAGCTTATAGACAAAAAGAACATACACAACAATCGCTTGCAGGTTATCAATCAGTATGAAGAAACCGAGGGCGCGCATAAAACGCGCTATGATGTAACCATTCTTGTCAACGGTCTGCCTCTTGTTCACGCGGAGCTGAAGCGCCGCGGCGTAGCAGTCCGAGAAGCATTTAACCAAATCAAACGTTATCAGCGAGACAGCTTTTGGGCTGCAAGCGGCTTATACGAATACGTGCAGATTTTCATCATATCCAATGGGACGCACACCAAGTATTACTCCAACACCACAAGGAACAGCCACATCAAAGAAATAAATGAATCCGCAAAGCAAAAGTCAAAGAAAACAAGCAACAGCTTTGAGTTCACTTCTTTTTGGGCTGACGGAAACAACAAGGTAATTGCCGACCTTATTGACTTTACAAAAACATTCCTTGCTAAGCACAC
Organism: uncultured Oscillospiraceae bacterium; assembly: GCA_964524815.1. Classification (GTDB taxonomy): domain Bacteria; phylum Bacillota; class Clostridia; order Oscillospirales; family Oscillospiraceae; genus Limivicinus. Next base: position 3,290 of record CAZGFK010000082.1, on the reverse strand, counting down.
CATTCTGAATGTGCTGACCAAGTATTGTGTGTTCACAACAGAAGAAATACTCATGGTTATGAGACCTTATCAAATCGCGGCAACCGAGCGCATATTAAACAGAATTGAGGTTTCAACCAATTACAAAAAGGCGGGAACGATTGACGCAGGCGGATATATTTGGCACACCACAGGAAGCGGCAAAACACTGACTTCTTTTAAGACCGCGCAGCTTGCGTCCGCACTTCCATATGTAGACAAGGTTCTTTTCGTAGTTGACAGAAAAGACCTTGACTACCAAACCATGAAAGAATATGACCGCTTTGAAAAAGGCTCTGCCAACAGCAACGCTTCTACAAGAGTATTGCAGAGACAGCTTGAAGACAGGGACGAAAAAGGCGGATTTCACGAGTATAAAATAATCATAACTACAATTCAGAAGTTAGATAACTTTGTGTCTAAAAACAAAGGGCATGAGGTATTTAACAAACACTGCGTTATTATCTTTGACGAGTGCCACCGCAGCCAATTCGGCGATATGCACGCCAAAATTGTAAAGGCATTCAAAAAGTATCATCTGTTCGGGTTCACGGGCACGCCGATTTTCGCCGCCAACGCGGGCAAAGGAAAACATTTAGCTATGCTGACTACCTCGCAGACTTTCGGAGAGGAGTTGCACACATACACAATTGTAGACGCTATCAATGACGGCAATGTTCTTCCCTTTCGCATTGACTACGTGAACACGGTCAAGGAAAAAGACGATATTAAGGACAAGAATGTATCTGCCATTGATATTGAAAGAGCAATGGGTGCGCCGGAACGTATACACGAAATCGTCAAATATACGCTGGAGCATTTTGACCAAAAGACCAAGCGCAACAGCTTTTATTCTCTTAAAGGCAAACGCATGGCCGGGTTTAATGCTATGTTTGCCGTCAGCTCAATCCCCATGGCGATGAAGTATTACACGGAGTTTCAAAGGCAAATTGCAGAGAGCCACCGGCAGTTTACAATAGCAACGATTTTCAGCTACGCCGCAAATGAGGACGACCCCGAAGATGTTCTCCGCGAAGAGGGCTTTGATACCGATGCCCTTGACCAAACCTCGCGTGACTTTCTCGAAAGCGCCATTCAAGATTACAACTCTGCTTTTAACACCAACTATGATACATCTTCCGACAAATTTCAAAACTACTACAAGGATTTATCTTTGCGGGTAAAAAACCGCGAGGTTGACTTGCTGATTGTCGTGAATATGTTCCTCACCGGCTTTGACGCAACAACTCTCAACACTTTGTGGGTAGATAAAAACCTCAAAATGCACGGGCTTATTCAGGCATACTCCAGAACAAACCGCATCCTAAATTCCGTAAAAACTTACGGAAACATCATATGTTTCCGCGACTTGCAGAAAGCAACCGATGAGGCAATTGCTCGGTTCGGCGATAAAAACGCAAACGGCATTGTCCTTTTGAGAAGCTTCAATGATTACTGGAACGGTTATAAGGACAATGACGGCACATACCATTATGGCTATATTGATCTGCTGGAAAAGCTGGAGAGAGACTATCCTTTAGGCAATCAGATTGTCGGAGAACAGAGTGAAAAAGATTTTATAAAGCTATTCGGTACTATACTCAGCATGAGAAACATTCTCTCTTCCTTTGACCAATTTGCGCAAATGGATAGTATCGCCGCAAGAGATTTGCAAGATTATCAAAGCCTTTACCTTGACCTCTATGATAAGTATCGCAGAAAAAACCACGGAGACAAAGAAGATATTACAGACGATATTGAGTTTGAAATTGAGCTTATAAAGCAAGTAGAAATCAACATCGACTACATACTGATGTTGGTTGAAAAATACCATGAGAGCAACTGCGAGGATAAGGAAATACTCGCATCTATCCGCAAAGCAATTGACGCAAGTATGCGGCTACGCAGCAAGAAAGAGCTTATCGAGGCCTTTATCAGTCAAGTAAATGTTGATACACAAGTATCGGACGACTGGCATAAATATGTCTTGGAGCAAGAGGAAAGCGATTTAGCAGAGATTATCGCCAGCGAAAAACTGAAGTCCGAAGAAACGAGAAAATTTGTTGCCAACGCTTTCCGCGACGGAACACTTAAAACAACGGGAACAGAGATTGATAAACTCATGCCGCCGGTTTCTCGCTTCGGCGGCGGTGGGAGAGCCGAGAAAAAGCAAGGAGTAATTGATAAGTTAAAAACCTTCTTTGAAAAATACTTCGGTCTCGGCATTGCGGAATTCAGCTCCGACATTAACACAGCAGAATAAAACACCAGCATTAAAGGCATCGGCTGTAACAAACCGATGCCTTTCTTTTTATGATATGCGCAAACGGATTACGAATACACCACCCGCCTCAATTGGCGATGCCGTGGTGGGCGGTTGGGGAGTTGAGGTCAAGGGCTTTGAAGGTATAGCCGTTTTCCGCGCCCCACTGCAAAACGCTTTCCACCGCGGCCACGCTGAAATCCTTTATATCATGCTGCAAAACAACGGCATGGGATTTGCCCGCACAGCCGGAGATAATATTTTCTATCACGCACTGCGTGCTGCGCGTTTCGCCCGCATCGCCGCCGGTTACGTCCCAATCGAAATAGCGGTACTGCATACGCTCAAGCTCTGCCGTCAGGCGCGTCATTATGCCGGAGTTAAAGCGGCTGACGGTATTCGAGCTGCCGCCGGGGAAGCGGCAAAGCTGGGTATATGAGCCGGTGAGGGAATAAATCATATCCTGTGTGCGGTTGAAATCATCAAAAAACGCTTCCTCGCCGGAATAAATCTCGCCGTAATCATGCGTATAGGAATGCACGCCGATCGCGTGCCCCTCGTTATAGGCGCGTGTTATCGCATCGCGATATCTTTCGCGGTTGCCGGTTACGAAAAACGTGGCCTTTGCGCCGTACTCGGCCAAAACGTCCAAAAGCGCGTCGGTATACGCGCCGGGGCCGTCATCAAAGGTGAGGTAAACCACTTTATCCTCGCTCACTTCGGGCGTTGAGAGCATTTCACCCGCAACCGTGACGGAGCGGCGCGCGCTGACGCTGTCGCCGACGGCATTGGTAATAGTGTATTCAATAGTATACTCCCCCGGCGTGTCGGGGCGCAAATCGCCGCTGACGGCGATATACTCCGTCATGTCGTTGCCGTTTTCGTCAAAGGCGGTGCAGCCGGGGTCAACATAGCTCGGGCGCGCGCTTATGGTGACATCATCCCCGCCCAAGAGCGTGAGCACGGGCGCGGCCACGGAATAATCAGGCCGCCGCTCCGCTTGGGCGCG
>CAZGFK010000081.1:0-5494 GCA_964524815.1 uncultured Oscillospiraceae bacterium | reverse complement strand
GCGTTTAATCAGGAACGTACAGGGAGAAGCCTTTGGCTTCTCCCTTTGCGCGTCTTTAGGCAAAAAAGGCCGCGTACTTAAAAAAGCACACGGCGAGAGTAAATGAAATAAACACAAAAAGGTGCTGCCGACAGACGGTCAGCCCCTCTTAAAGTGGTTTTGAAGTAATTGCCGAGCTTTGCAAGGGAGCGGCGATTTCTTTTTTTTAACCCTTGACATTTGCCGCGTGTGCTTGTACATTTAAATAGAAGAGCCGACAGGGTTCGGCTCTTCTATTCTATCTGTTGACATTCAAGGAGCGGCGAGATGAAAAGAAACCTCATGCTCATAGTAAACCCCGCAGCGGGACGCGGCGGGTATAAGCAGGGCTTCGGCGAGGCGCTGAGGACGCTTGACGAGGGCGGAATGCGCACAACGCTGTATTTCACGTCCGGCGCGCGCGAGGCAACGGAGCTTGCTAGGGAGTATGCTCCCGGCTACGAAGCCGTGGCTTGTGTCGGCGGGGACGGAACGCTGAGCGAGGTTATCGCGGGGCTTATGCAGCTTCCGCGTGAGAGCCGCCCCCCGCTCGGCTATATCCCCATGGGCACGGCCAACGATGTTGCCACTACGCTGTCGCTGCCGAAAAACGACACGGCCGCCGCCGCACAGCGCATAGTCTCCGGCACGGCGCACCCGTATGACGTGGGCGGCTTCGGCGCGGACAAGTATTTTGCCTACATTGCCGCGTTCGGCGCGTTCACCGAGGTAAGCTACGCCACGCCGCAAGACCTTAAAAAGCGCTTCGGGCACTTGGCCTACGTGTTGCAGGGGGCAATGGCGCTCGGCAGAATAGAAACGTACAACACGCGCGTAGAATATGACGGCGGGGTGTACGAGGGCAAGCTCGTTTACGGGAGCTTGTCCAACTCCACATCCGTGGCGGGGATAGTGAAGCTGAGAGAAGAGATGGTGTCGCTCGGCGACGGGATGAGCGAGCTTGTGCTGGTGAAAGACCCCGGGAGCTTGGAAAGTCTCGGCGCGCTCGCGGCAAGCGTACTCAGCCAGCGCTTTGACAGCGATAAGCTCATCATCGTCCACACGAAAACCGCCCGCTTCACCTTTGACCGCCCGGTTTCGTGGACGCGGGACGGCGAGGACGGCGGCGCATACAGCGAAATAGAGCTTAAAAACTACGCCGCACCCATAGATTTTATATTCTGAACGCATTTGCGCGCAACTTTCAGTTGAAAAAATCGGCAAGGGTGTATATAATAGTAGAGTTGATTGGCAAGAGAAAAGCTCGCCCGTCAGCGAAAGCTGCATTTAAGAAACAGAGGTAAGCATATGAAACGGCAAAAGATTTCCGGTATATACGAAAACGCCGAGGCGCTCGGCGGGCAGAGCATGACGGTGTGCGGCTGGGTGCGCACGGTGCGCGACATGAAAAACTTCGGCTTTATCGAGCTTAATGACGGTAGCTGCTTTAAGTCTGTTCAGGTCGTGTTTGAGCGCGGCGGAATAGATAACTATGACGAGATTGCGCACATGAATGTCGGCGCGGCGCTCATCGTGCACGGCGTTCTTGTCCTCACGCCTGAAGCCAAGCAGCCCTTTGAGCTGAAAGCGGATAAAATCGAGGTAGAGGGGCTTTCCACGCCCGACTATCCCCTGCAAAAGAAGCGCCACAGCGTAGAGTTTCTGCGCACGATTCAGCACCTTCGTCCCCGCACAAACCTCTTCTCCGCGACCTTCCGCGTAAGAAGCGTGGCGGCGCAGGCGGTGCATGAATTTTTCCAAAGCCGCGGCTTTGTGTACGTCAACACCCCGATTATCACAGGCTCTGACTGCGAGGGAGCGGGCGAGATGTTCCGCGTGACAACGCTTGACCTCAACAATCTCCCCCTCAAGGATGACGGCACCGTGGACGACAGCAAGGACTTTTTCGGCAAGGCAACGAGCCTTACCGTCTCCGGCCAGCTCAACGCCGAAAACTTTGCAATGGCGTTCGGCGATGTCTACACCTTCGGTCCGACCTTCCGCGCCGAGGTTTCCTATACTCAGCGCCACGCGGCGGAGTTTTGGATGATAGAGCCGGAAATGGCCTTTGCCGACCTCAACGACTATATGGACACTGCCGAGGCGATGGTGAAATACATCATCAACCGCACCTTGAAGCGTTGCCCGCAGGAAATGGAGTTTTTCAACTCCTTTGTGGATAAGGGACTGCTGGAGCGTCTGCACAACGTGGTCAGCAACGACTTCGGCCGCGTAAGCTACACCGAGGCCGTGGATATCCTCATCAAGAGCGGCGAGAAGTTTGACTACCCCGTGCAGTGGGGCATCGACCTGCAAACCGAGCATGAGCGGTATTTGACCGAAAAGGTATTCAAAAAGCCGATTTTCGTCACCGATTACCCCAAGGACATCAAGGCGTTCTATATGCGCCAGAACGACGACGGCAAAACCGTCGCAGCGGCGGACTGCCTTGTGCCCGGCGTGGGCGAGATTATAGGCGGATCTCAGCGTGAGGAGCGCTTGGATGTGCTCACCGCGCGTATGCAGGAGCTGGGGCTGAAAGAAGAGGACTACTGGTGGTATCTCGACCTGCGCCGCTACGGCAGCTGCCGTCACGCGGGCTTCGGCCTCGGATTTGAGCGCATGGTGATGTACCTCACGGGCGTGAGCAACATCCGCGACGTGGAGCTTCACCCCCGCACCACCGGCAACGCCGAATTCTGATTAGTCTGATTAGAAATTATTGCGTCAAGCGCATGGAAAATCTTCCGTGCGCTTGATTTTTTGATGTAATCACATTATTATTCGTTTATTTACGTCACAATCAGCCCCAACACCATAAGCTCCTCGTTTGCTCGGTATATCGCGTCAAATTGCGTCAGCGGCAGGGGGTTGAGACCGCGCCCGGCCTCGATGGTGAACGCCGGGGTGTCAAGCGCTGCGATTACCCAGTCTTTAAACCCCGCGAACGCGGACGCATAGGGTGCAGTGTCGGCCGCGTACCCGGACGCGCGCTCGAAAGCGCGCACTATCCCCTCAGCACCGGGCGGCGCGTAACCCTCGTACTGCCAATAAATCACCTCGCCCTGTGTGTGGTACGCCAGCACTATCGCCGGGTCAAGCGCAAGGGTGAAATCATAAAGGGCGCGGCTCTCCGGCGCGGAGAGCGGGGACGCACCCACAAAATCCGCCGGAGCGGGCGAGACTATACCGAGCGCTGCTTTGTTCGCGCGAGCCGTTTCCCACCCGGCGGGGTACTGCAAATTGAGGTCAACGCCGCGTATGTTCGCTTTCCAGCCGCGCGGGAACGCAAACTGCGGGTACTCGCGCGCTATACCCTCGGCGCGCGAGTACCACTCCCCCGCCGCGAGCGCCCCCGTCACGAGATCCACCCCGTCCGGGTCAACGCACGGCACGGCGAAGAGCGTGGAGTACTCCAGCAGCTCCCCCGCCCGCTGCCCTGCAAGCTCCCCGCCCTCGGCATAGGCGCGCGCAAGACTTTCGACAAATTTCAACACCACCGGCGCGGTGATCCACTCGTTTGCATGGTGCGCGGCGGTGTAAAGCGCGCGGTTTGCCCCCGTGCCGAGCGTCAAGCGCCACAGAGGCTTGCCCATGACGCTGCGCCCGATTTCGCCGACGGAGATGAACGGATAGCGCGCCGCAAGCCCACGCACAACATAGCCCAGGAGCGCAGAGGAATACGCGATATCCGTCGGCACAACGTCAAACCCCAGCGGCACGGTAAGCGCCGCGCCGGGGGTGAGCGCGGCGCCGTTCACCCCCGGATTTGCCGTCATAATGGCCGCGAGGGTGGTGCCGTAGCGCGCGGCGAGGGCGGATAAAGTGTCCCCGGGACGGACAGTGTGCGTGATAAAACCGGTGTAGTACGGCAAAAGCGCGCGGTGTGTCGCCGCCCCGGCCACGCCGTCCGGCGTGAGAGCGTTTGCCGCTTGGAAGCGGCGCAGTGCATTCTGCGTCTCGGCGGCAAAAACCCCGTCCTGCGCGATTACCCCGAGCCCGGCGCGGTTGAGCGCAAGCTGCAAAAGCTCTACCGGCGCGCCGAGACTGCCGAAAGAAAGAATGTTCATTGTCTGCTCACCTCAGCTGATATACTATTATAATATATATGCGTACCCCCCACAGCATATTGCACAAAAACGGGGTGCGATTTTTGGATTGCAAAACGTGGAATTTGCGGTTATAATGTATGCGGGTTTTTATGACCCGCAAATCTGACTGCGTGCCCGGCTCTCCATACTATAGCCGCGCACAGCATTAATAAGGAGGAATAACCCTATCCCTGTGGCTCAGGGTGCGGCAGTGTGGAGACCTGTCGTAAAGCGGCGCATATTATTATGGCCGCGAGGTCGCGAAAGGCGGAGGCCGCGCGATCGGAGCCGGAATGTATGGCAACTGTTCAACTGAAAAACGTAAAGAAGATTTACCCGTTCATCAGCGGCGAGGGTAAGAAGAAAAAGAAAAAGGCCGACGGCGAGGAGAAGAAGGTTAATCTTCAAATCACCGATCAGGGCGTTGTCGCGGTGCAGGAATTCAACCTCGACATTGCCGATAAGGAGTTTATCGTGCTCGTCGGCCCGTCCGGCTGCGGCAAGTCCACCACTCTGCGTATGGTCGCCGGTCTTGAAGAGATCTCCGAGGGCGAGCTGTATATTGACGGCAAGCTTATGAACGATGTCGCCCCGAAGGATCGCGATATCGCGATGGTTTTCCAGAACTATGCCCTTTACCCGCACATGACGGTTTATGAAAACATGGCGTTCTCCCTGAAGCTCCGCAAGGAGAAGAAGGACGTTATTGATAAAAAGGTGCGCGAGGCCGCCGAGATACTTGACATTACCCAGTATCTTGACCGCAAGCCCAAGGCACTTTCCGGCGGCCAGCGTCAGCGTGTTGCGATAGGCCGCGCCATCGTGCGTGACCCCGCCGTTTTCCTCATGGACGAGCCTTTGTCCAACCTCGATGCCAAGCTTCGTAACCAAATGCGCGCCGAGATAATCAAGCTGCGCGAGCGTATTGACACCACGTTTATCTACGTCACCCATGACCAGACCGAGGCCATGACCCTGGGCGACCGTATTGTAATCATGCGTGACGGTTACATCCAGCAGATCGGCACTCCTCAGGAAGTGTTCAACAACCCCCGCAACCTCTTCGTGGCAGGCTTCATCGGCACGCCGCAAATGAACTTCTTCGATGCTAAGCTCACCCGCGAGGGCGACAAGTTCTTTGTCGAGCTCGGCGGCTACAAGGTGGAGCTGGACGCGGAGAAAGAAGCGCGCCTCGCCGCCAACAACGTACAGAGCCAGGAGGTCATCCTCGGCGTGCGTCCCGAGCATACCATCGTGGCCGACAGCGGCATAGCCGCCAAGGTGGACGTGAGCGAAATGATGGGCTCTTCCGTGCATCTGCACGTTTCCACCGAGGGCAAGGACGTTATCATCATCGTCCCGACTATCGACATGAAGGGTCACTA
>CAZGFK010000080.1:0-5563 GCA_964524815.1 uncultured Oscillospiraceae bacterium | reverse complement strand
TCACAGTCTCTCGAACCCGTCATTGGGCTGTTCGCGGACGGGCTTGGGGCGCTGGAGAAGATTTGTGATGAGCACCCAGTTATAAAGCGTGAGCATACCGGCGGCGGCGAGAAACATCATCTGCTGGCCGATATAGCGCGTGTCGGCGAGCATCATAATATCAACCGCCGAGGCCAGCATATTGAAAAACACACTGCGCCACGCGTTCGCCGTGCCGAACGGGAAGCCCGCCACGCGGAAAAACGCGATAATCGACACGATAACCGCGAGCGCTTCCGGCCCGTATTGCCAAACAACGGGGTTGTTGGAATTGACCTTATACACAGTCACGAGCCACCAGCAGAAAAAGATAATAGGGATAACCGAGATAAAGCAAACGGTTTTGCGCGCGGCCACGTGGGGCTTATTCGCCGAGGACAGCACGAGCGGGAAAGTAACCCCGTTCACAAGCGCCAAAAGCGCGAGCACGCGGTAAAAATCCGCGTTCTTATCCGTCTCCGAGCTTATGAGCAGCACCACACCGCCCAGCGCCATAACGCCGCCTATCGCCCAGCGAATAGCGCTGTAGAGCTTGCCGGGGTTATAAAGCGCGGTGTAAAAATCCTCGGGGATATACCAGCGGTCATTGCGGAATTTATCCACAAAGCGCAAGAACACAAAGCCTGACGCAATCACCATAAGCGGCACGAGGACATTGAAAACCGATGCGTCCGCAAGGCCGTTCGTAAACCCCAGCATGAGCTGAAGCCAGCGGATAAACACGCTGAACGCGCCCGCACCAAGCACATAGCAGGTGATTTCCAGCGCTTTTTTGCCGAGCATTATGCGCCGGCGCATATCATCATCGGAAAAATGTCTAGGCATATTTTTATACTCACTCCAATAATATTTACGGTATTATGATTAATATGATATTATAAGTGATATACATTTTATACTTAAACATCCTAAACGTCAAGTGAACAGTATAAGAACTCGCGCCGCCGCGCACACGGGGAGAGAACACAAATGAAGAAGATACTTTTAATATGCTATGCTTTGCTGGCTGTTGCGTTTATTTTGCCGTTTTTCCTGCGGGATATCCCGCAAGACGCTGAAAAAACCGAGCTTATTATCATGCCCTCGGACAAGCCCGCCGATTCCGATTCGACTGCTGCCGAGAATGCCGAGGGCGAAGGTAAGCGCGAGGGAAAAGCAACGGTGCGGATGAAAAACGGGGAAGAGTGCTTAGACATGGATATGACGGACTACCTCACCGGGGTGCTCGCCGCCGAGATGCCCGTAAGCTTCAACAGCGAGGCTCTGCGCGCCCAAGCCGTGGCTGCGCGCACCTATACGCTCTACTGCGCGGCGCTTAACCGCCATGCGGACGCAGAGGTGTGCACCTCGCCCGGCTGCTGTCAGGCATGGCTCGGCGGGGACGAGCTTCAAGAGCGCTTGGGCGCGAATTGGGAAGAGGGGTATGCCAAGCTCCGCTCCGCCGTGGAGGACACGGCGGGGGAATATCTCATGTACGAGGGCAGGGCGGCATTTGCTGCGTTTCATTCGTCCTCTGCCGGGAGCACCGAGGCAAGCGGCGAGGTTTGGAACGCCGTGCCGTACCTTGTGAGTGTGACCACGCCCGAAACCGAGGCGGATGTGCCGGGCTACGTGAGCACGGTGAGCTCAACGGCGCTGGATTTTCGCGATACGCTCCTCTCGCTTCACCCGGAAGCGGACTTTACGGGCGCGGCGGAAACATGGATAGGCAGCATAACGCGCACGCCCGGCGGGAGAGTGGAGACGGCGACACTCGGCGGGGTGAGCTTCACCGGGGGCGAGCTGCGGCAGCTATTTTCCCTGCGCTCTACGGCGTTTGAGCTTAATTACGCGGACGGGGGCTTTTGCTTTACCGTGACCGGCTTCGGCCACGGTGTGGGCATGAGCCAATACGGGGCGAACGTAATGGCCGGGCAGGGCGCGGACTACAAGGAAATCCTCGCGCACTACTACCCCGGCACGACCCTCGCTTCAACATAAGCTGCTTGCACCTTGCCCGCGCCGACACTCACACTTGCCAAGGCTTGCGAATAGAATAACGGCGGAGGTGGTGGAGTTGAAATATGCCCTTGTCGGCGGGGACGCGCGCACGGCGCATCTTGCACAGAGCCTGGCCCGAGACGGGCACAGGGTGTGCGCCTTTGCGCTGGAAAAGGCGGATTTGACAAGTGCCGTGACCAAAACAGGGTGCTTGCAGGGCTGCGTTTACGGGGCGGATTGCGTGGTGCTGCCCGTCCCGGCGGAAAACGGGGGCGCAGTGAATGCGCCGCTGAGCGAGAATGTGCTGACGATGACGGAGACAATAAGCGCGCTTTGGCCGGGGCAGGTGCTCATCGGCGGGCGCCTTGGCGCGGAGTGCGGCGCGCTCGGTCAACGCGCGGGCGTACATATAATAGATATCCTCAAGCGCCCCGAATTTCTTGCGCAAAACGCCGCGCTCACGGCGGAGTGCGCGCTGGGCGTGCTGATAGAGCAGAGCGAGACGGCGATATTCAAAAGCCGGGCGCTCGTGTGCGGCTGGGGGCGGATCGGGCGCGTGCTGGCGCTTCGGCTGGCGGCGCTGGGAGCAGGGGTAACTGTCGCGGCGCGCGCGGCGCTTGACCGCGCCGAGGCACGCGCCTTGGGTTTAGGTGCGTGCGACTACGGCGAGCTTGAAAGCGAGCTGGGCGGGTATGCGTTTATCATCAACACCGTGCCTGCGCGGGTGCTGATGGACGCGATGCTGTGCCTCGTTTCGGAAAACGCGCTCATTTTGGAGCTGGCCTCGCCGCCGGGCGGGTTCGACAGAAGCCTTGCCGCGAACGTGGGGCTGCGGGCGGTGTACGCGCCGGGCTTGCCGGGTAAGCTCGCCGCGAAGAGCGCGGCGGAGCTGCTGAAAGCGGAGATTTACGACATTTTGCGCGAACAGGAGGAGCAGCCTTGACCGGGAAAAAACGCCTTGGCCTTGCCGTGTGCGGGTCATACTGCACTTTCGATAAGCTATTTGCGGCGGCGGAGGGGTTGAGCGAGCAATACGAGCTTGTCCCCGTCATGAGCGAGACTGCCGCCGAGACGGATACGCGCTTTGGCGCGGCGAGTGCGCATCTGCGCCGCCTGCGGGATATCTGCGGGCGCGATGTGATAACCACCATTGCCGAGGCCGAACCCTTAGGGCCGAGCGTCCCGCTCGATGCGCTCGTCATAGCGCCCTGCACGGGCAACACCCTTGCAAAGCTTGCCCACGGCGTGACGGATTCCGCCGTGACTATGGCGGCAAAGGCGCATTTGCGTAACGGCCGCCCCGTGGTGCTTGCGCTTTCGACAAATGACGGGCTTTCCGGCTCGGCGGAGAACATAGCGCGGCTTTTAAACCGCAAGAATGTGTACTTTGTGCCGTTCGGGCAGGACGATGCGGAGAAAAAGCCGTGCTCACTGCAAGCGGACTTTGCCCTCATAGGTGAAAGCGTGGAAGCGGCGCTGAATGCCCGCCAGCTCCAGCCGATATTGCGGCGCAAATAGCAAAAAGCCTTAAATACGAAAAACAAAACGGAAGTGCTGTGATAATATCACTTTACAGCACTTCCGCAATTATTATCTTGTGATAACGCGATTAAATCGCGTTATGAGAAGAGCGTACCGCGCGTTATGCGCCTGCGGGCTTGCCGTAGTACACGCCGACATACTCCGCCGGAGCGGGCAGGGCGCAGGCGGGGTCAAGCCAATAGAAGCTGTACTCTTGGTAGTTGTAGCCCAGCTGCTCGCGCAGCTTTTCGTGCCGCGCCGTCCAGTGGTAGGTGGCGTTGTTCTCGTCATACCAGGTGTAGCGCCACGCATCGCCCTGTTCATCATCGGAAACCGTGCATATTTTGCACATCGGTGCGCTCTGCTGCATTTGGGCGACTTGGTCGGCGGGGATGGGGGTTTTCGTGCCTATCCAAAGGCGCTCAAGCCCTGTGAGCGAGTAGAGGGGGGAAATGTCCGTAAGGCCGGGGAGATTGGAGATGTTCAGATGCCGAAGCGAGGTGAGCAAGGAGAGATCGGACACGTCCGTCACGGCGGTGGTGAAGATTTCGAGGTATTCAAGCTTTGTGCACTTGGTGAGCGGGGTAAGGTCGGAAACGGGGTTCATCGCGATGATGAAAACCTCTAAATCCGGCATGCTCTCCACAAAGCTTATGTCGGTAATCACCTCGTTGTGGCCGATGTCAAGGTATTTGACCTTGGTGCAGTATTGAAGCTTGGCCGCTTCCGCATTGTCTATCATGCCGCCGACAGAGGGCTTCGAGGCGAGAATGCGTTCGGCGTCCGTGCGGACGGAGTAAAGCGTGCCGAACCATATGCGCCATACCACATCGGTGTTTCCTCCGGCGGTCTTTTGAAGCTCGGCCATGCGCTCGTTGCCGAGCGGGGGGACAACGCCGCCGTCATCCATGTCAACGGTTTTGCACCGGTAAAGAGCGGGCAGCGCCGCGAGCACGGCTTCGCCGTTGTCGGCGTACTGGGTTTTGCTGAGATCTATGGTCTCGTCCGCGAGGGTGAAGGTTTTGCCGTAGAGAGTGAAGGAATAGTCAAAATCCGCGTTCGGGCAAAGCTCGGTCAGCGCGGCGATAGTGCCCCAGTCAAGCTTTGTCGTGCTCTCATTGCCGAGGAGAATTTTTTGAACGCCGGGCATACAGGGCAGATACTCTTTCAGCGCGTCTACAGCGGCCTTGTCTGCCGAAGTTAGGTCAAGCTCCGTTTGGTCTAGGGAGCAGGTTATACCCTGCACGGAAAATGCGTATGTAAAGGCAATGTCGGGATAGGCGCTCTCCAAGGCGGAAAGCGTGGCGGCGGGGTATGCACCATCCTCGTCCGTGCCGAGGTCAACGGCGGTCACGGCGGGGAGATATTCAAGCGCGGCGGAGTAGGCGGGCAGAGTGTCCGCCGTGGCGGCGGCAAAGCTGAGGGCGGTTGCGGCGCGATCGGCGCGTGTGCCGTCCGGCAGGGGGACATCGTAGGAAACCGCCACATCCGGGTGCGCTTGTGCCCAAGCGTAAAGCTCTTCCGTGCAGTCGCTCCCGCGCAGGTCGAGAGTGCGCAGTGCCGTCAGCTCCGAAAGCTTTTCCGCCTCGCCCTCGTGCAGAACGAGCGTCAACTCCGTCACGTCCTTTTTGAATACGCCCTCTTCAAACGCCACAGAGTTCGTGACAGCGGCGGCGATGCCGCTAAAGCCTATCTGCCACAGCCACGAGGCCGAGATTATAACCAGTAATATAATGTATATCGCCGCGATTATGCCGGTGATTAATTTGCGTTTCATGCCGCCTTCTCCTCTCGGAGTGTGTCGAAATTGTGGTAATATAAAGTATACCATTGGAAGCGGGTGTTTTCAAGACAAAATGCGCGCGAAGGGCGTTTGCGGCGGCGGATTGCCGCTTGCACGGGGGAATTTGAAAAATTGCAAAAAAAGTTGAAGAGATTTTGAAAAAAAGTATTGACAAATTGAGCGTGGTTTGATAATATAATCAAGCCGTGAGGCCATGGCCAAGTAGTTCAGTCGGTTAGA
>CAZGFK010000079.1:0-5597 GCA_964524815.1 uncultured Oscillospiraceae bacterium | reverse complement strand
TGACGGCGAGGTCATCGGGGTAGCCGACGAAGTTTGCGAAGAAGTAGCCGTAGTCAGCAGCAGTCTGGGTGGCGGCAGCGCGCTTCCAGGAGTACTCGAAGTCGGCAGCGGTGAGGTCAGAGCCGTCGCTCCACTTCAGACCCTCTTTGAGGGTGACAGTGAAGGTGCAGCCGTCCTCGGACACTTCGTAACCGGTGGCGCAGGCAGGCTCAGTCTTGCCCTCGGCGTTGTAGGTGTACAGGCCGGAGAAGTTAGCCGCTGCAAGGCAAGCGCCGTCAACGGAGCTGTTGAGTGCGGGGTCAAGGTAAGCAGGCTCGGAAGCGAGGTTTGCGCGGAAGGTGGTGGAGCCGTTGCTCATCTCAACAGTGTGGAAGAACTTCGTGCCGAATACGTTGGAGTACATACCGGTGACGTAATCCTTCTGCATATAGAGGTCATTGTAGAAGTACAGAGGCAGGACGCAGTAGTTAGACATGAGAACATCCTCAGCCTCGTGCATGAGCTCGGTACGCTTGGCAAAATCGGTCTCGGCATAGATCTGGGCGATCATGTCGTTGTACTGATCCCAATCGTTGAGCGGGTCGATGAACGCATCGCTGACGAGGTCAGCAGCGTTGAGGGTTACTTCCTCCGCAACTGCCGGGGCTTCTTCTGCCGCGGGAGCTTCGGGGGCAGCGGTGCTGTTGCCGCAGGCGCACAGTGCGAACACCATGACCAGTGCAAGAAGCAGTGCTATTGCTTTTTTCATTATGTTTCCTCCTGATTTATTCTAAACCTCCGGCCACGGCGCGCCATATACACGCA
Organism: uncultured Oscillospiraceae bacterium; assembly: GCA_964524815.1. Classification (GTDB taxonomy): domain Bacteria; phylum Bacillota; class Clostridia; order Oscillospirales; family Oscillospiraceae; genus Limivicinus. The sequence goes on along the minus strand of CAZGFK010000079.1, from coordinate 4,793 downwards.
CACGGCTGCAAGAGATTCGCAAAAATATTATGCGGGGACTGTATTCATTTTCACTTGTTGTGGCAGGCTACCATGTGGCCGCCGCCGCGATCGGTGAGCGTGGGGCATTCGAGGGCGCATTGTTCGGTGGCGTAACGGCAGCGGGTGCGGAACGGGCAGCCGGACGGCATATTCAAGGGGCTGGGTACATCGCCCGTGAGCACAATGCGCTGGCGGGAGCGCGCTATCTCCGGGTCGGGGATAGGCACGGCCGACAAAAGCGACTGCGTATAGGGGTGAATGGGATGGTCGTTAAGCTCGTCCGCATCCGCAATTTCCACGAGGCGGCCGAGATACATAACGGCAATGCGCTTTGAAATATGGTGTACTACCAAAAGGTCATGTGCAATGAAAAGATACGCCACGCCGAGCTTTTCCTGAAGCTCCTCGAACATATTGATTACCTGCGCCTGAATGGAAACGTCCAATGCGGAAACAGGCTCATCGCAGACGATGAATTTCGGGTTGACGGCGAGGGCGCGGGCAATGCCGATGCGCTGGCGCTGGCCGCCGGAAAATTCGTGGGCATAGCGCGTGGCGTGCTCGGAGTTGAGGCCGACAAGCTCCATAAGCTCCAGTATCTTTTCGCGTCTCTCGGCGCGGTTGGAGTAAAGCTTGTGTACGTCCAAGGGTTCGCCGATAATGTCCTCAACGGTCATACGCGGGTCAAGCGAGGAGTACGGGTCTTGGAAAACCATCTGCATTTTCTTGCGGTAGGGCAGCATATTGACATGAACCTTTTTGCCCATAACGGGGTTGCCCTTTGCGTCAAGGATGGGCTTGCCCTGCTCATTGTACTGCTCGCCGCTGTCAAAGAGGACATCACCGTCAAAGCTTATTTTGCCGGCGGTCGGCGTATAAAGCTGCATCAGAGTGCGCCCGACGGTGGTTTTGCCGCAGCCGGACTCGCCCACGAGGCCGAGCGTTTCGCCCTTGCCGATTGAAAAGGAAACATCGTCCACGGCTTTGAGGGGAATGGTTCTGCCAAAGCCCGTATTTACCGGGAAATACTGCTTCAAATGCTCTACTCTCAAAAGCTCTTCACTCATGCCTGTGCGCCTCCTTTCGCAAGCTCTTTTTTCACGTTCATCCAGCAGGACGCGCAGTGATTTTCATTGATGAAAATTTCCTCCGGCTGCTGCTCAAGGCAGATTTTCATCGCCTCGTCACAGCGCGCGCAGAATGCGCAGCCCTTGGGGAGATTGAGGATGTTAATAGGCGTGCCTGCAATGGGGACAAGGCGCTGCTTCATGTTGTTCACATTCGGAATCGAGCGAAGCAAGCCCTTGGTGTATTCATGCGCGGGGTTATAGAAGATTTCATCCGCCGTGCCGCGCTCGCAGATGTGCCCGCCGTACATGACGATGATATTGTCGCACATATCGGCGATAACGCCGAGGTCGTGCGTAACCAAGATGACGGCCATGCCCAGTTTCTTTTGCAGATCCGCGATAAGCTCCAAAATCTGCGCCTGGATGGTAACGTCAAGGGCAGTGGTGGGTTCGTCGGCAATGAGAATGTCCGGCTCGCAGGCGAGCGCCATTGCGATCATAACGCGCTGACGCATACCGCCGGAAAGCTCAAACGGGTACTGCTTGACGCGCTTTTCCGGCTCGTTTATGCCGACAAGCTCCAGCATTTCTATGGCGCGCTGCTTTGCGGCCTTGCCCTTTTTGTCGGTGTGCAGCTCTATCGCTTCGCGAAGCTGGCTGCCGACGGTAAAGACGGGGTTTAAGCTCGTCATGGGGTCTTGGAACACGATAGAGCAGCATTTGCCGCGAAAAGCGCTCATCTGCTTTGCGCTCCATTTGGTGAGGTCTTGGCCGTTATAAAGGATGCTGCCTTGGGTAATCTTGCCGGTGTCGGCGAGGATTTGCATAATCGAATAGGCGGTCACGCTCTTGCCCGAGCCGGATTCGCCCACTATGCCAAGCACTTCGCCTCGGTCAAGATTGAAGGATACGCCGTTGACGGCGTGGACTTCACCGGAGTCGGTGAAGAAGGAAGTGTGCAGATTCTGCACGGAAAGAAGATGTTCACTCATGTCTATCACCTCTTCAGCTTCGGGTCAAAGGCATCGCGCAGACCGTCGCCGAGCAAATTGAGGCTCAGCACGATGAGGCATATCATCAGCGCGGGGAAAATGAGCTTATACGGATAGCTCTGCAATCCGGCGCGCGCAGCGTTGGCAAGCGAGCCGAGAGACGGCATGGGCGCGCGAACGCCGAGGCCGACAAAGCTCAGATAGCTCTCCGTGAATATCGCGGAGGGAACTTGCAGCGCCGTGGATATGATGATGACGGAAAGGCAGTTGGGAAGAATGTGCTTGCGGATAATGCGGGAGGGCTTTGCGCCGATAGAGCGCGCAGCGAGGATATATTCGTTTTCCTTAATGGAAAGAATCTGGCCGCGAACAAGGCGCGCCATACCCACCCAGTACAACAGCGCAAACACGATGAAAATCGAAATCATGTTTGTGCCGAGCTTTGCCAAAATGCCGCTTGTAAGCTTCAGGCGCTGGTCAAGCACGACAGAGAAAAGGATGACTATCAGCATATCGGGCAGGGAGTATATGATATCGACAATGCGCATCATTATTAAGTCCGTCCGCCCGCCGACATAGCCGGAAATACTGCCGTAGAGTAGGCCGATTATCAAAACGATGATGCTCGCAAAGATACCGACAAAGAGCGACACGCGCGTGCCGTACACTACGCGGATAAAATAGTCGCGGCACTGGTCGTCCGTGCCGAAGATGTGCGGGAAGCGCTCGCCGCCGGCATCAATGTAGGCTTGCTCTGCCTCGCTGAAAGTAAAGGGAGCGAGGTTTTTCGCGCCCTTGTCGCGTCTGCCGTTGACGGAAAGCATCTCGTCATACCCGTAGGGGACTATCATGGGGGCAACGATAATGGTGAGAACGATTATGAGAAGAATAATCATGCTCATCACGGCGAGGGGATTTTTCATGAGCTTGCGCATACCGTCTTTGAAAAAAGAACGGCTTTCGCTCATAACGTCCTGCTGGGCTTTTTCCTCGTCCGTTGCCTTTTCAAACTTGCTCACATCTATCTGCGCGGACAATATCTGCTTCTTGGGCGTTACATTGGGGTCGTAGCTATTTGTTTTTTCCACTTTTTCGCGCCCTCCTCAGTCAAAGTTAATGCGCGGGTCAACCGCTTTGTAAAGCAGATCGCACACTAGGTTTGCTATAACCATTATAGTGGCAAGGAAAATGGTGGTCGCCATTATCATGGTGTAGTCGCGGTTTGTGATGGCTGCAACGAACTTGCTGCCGACACCGCCGACGGTGAAGATTGTTTCAACAACCATAGAGCCGGTGATGATATACGCAATTTGGGGACCGGCATACGTGATAACGGGGATAAGAGAGTTTCTCAGCGCGTGCTTGAAAATCATCTTCACGCGGGAAACGCCCTTGGCCTTTGCCGTGCGGATATAGTCCTGGCTCAAAGCGTCAAGCATACTGGTTTTTGCAAGGCGGGTGGTGTACGCCATGGGGTAGGCCGCAAGGGAGATTACGGGCAGGGTGTAATGCACCTCTGTCGCGCTCCATACGGGCACCCAGCCGAGCTTGATAGCGAAAACGAGCAACAAAAGCGTGGCCAACACGAAGCTGGGAACGGCAGTGAACAGTGTTGAGAAAAACACTATCAGCCTATCCGGCAGCTTATTGCGCATAAGCGCGGCAATACTGCCGAAAACCGTGCCGCATACAAGGGCAATGGAAATCGCCATAAGGCCGAGCTTTGCCGAGATGGGGAACGACTCCCCTATTATCGCAGAAATATCGCGCCCGTTTTTCAGCGACACGCCAAAGTCCCCGTGCAGCAGATTTTTCATGTATAATATGTACTGCTCAAAAAGGGGCTTATCAAGATTGTAACGCGCCTCAAGCGCCTTAATGGTGGCCTCGTCAAGTGCCTTTTCGCGGTTGAACGGGCCGCCCGGCACCATGTGCATGACGAAAAACGTGATAAGGCTGATGATGATGACAGTCAAAACCGCCAGCAATATGCGCTTTAAGACGTATGACAGGGTTTTGGAATTCATGTTTGTGTATCTGCTCCTTTAATTATGAAGCGGCCTCGTCTTTCCGTTGAGAAAGACGAAAGGAACAAAGGCCGGCCTTTGTTCTGTCCGCCGTGCGCGGCGAGGTGTCCCCCGCCGAAGATATAGTTGCTTCAATATTATACACTACAATCGCTTGTTTTTCAAATAAAACTTTCTTTGCACTTGTCGGCATAATGCAAGAAAATGCTGCCAATTGTCGTTTGGGGCTTGTGTACAGTGCTTAATTCTTAACAAGGGTGCATATGCCTCGATTTAGCTTGACAAAGTCTTTATTTGTGGTAATCTTTATAATATAAAAAGTACTTCACATCCCCCGAAAGGAGATTTTTACGCATGAACGAGAATGTAACCGCTTTTTTTGCAAGGCTTGAGGCCGATGCGGCGCTCCGCGCGCACTTGGAAGAGGCCGAGGCCGCATATCCCGGTTCCCTGGAGCTGCGCGAAGCGCTGTGCGAGGCGGTGCTGCTGCCTATCGCGGCGGAGCAGGGCTTGCCTTTCACGCTGGACGATTTGCGCAAGTACGAAACGCGCAAGAAGATGGCGCGCGCCACGCAAAACCCCGATGAATGGCTCACTGAGCCCGATGACGGCGGCGAGAGCTACTGGCTTTTGGATCGCGGCTGGTCGGACGACGAAAGCAAATTCTGCGGCGGGAAATGAAA
>CAZGFK010000078.1:0-6154 GCA_964524815.1 uncultured Oscillospiraceae bacterium | reverse complement strand
TGCGTCATAGCATGGGATGGCGACAATCGGCAGGTGGTGACATCTGTCGTGGCGATAAAAAGCGGAGACTGTGTTCACAGCCCCCGCTTTTTCATATGTTCACAATAGCTTAAATTTGCGGGGGGAAAACCAATCAATTCCGTCATTGACAAGCACCCTTGCGGGTGATAAAGTATATTATTATTGTATGGAATACAAACGGCGCGCTTATGCGCCTGTTTTGACGCAAGAGGGAGAAAGAGATGTCTGTTTTTGATGAATATCGCTCTAAATTAAAAACGGCGGATGAGGCTGTGCGCCTCGTCAAGAGCGGGGATTGGGTGGACTATGCCTCTATAAACGGCTTCCCCAAAACGCTTGATGCGGCGCTCTCTCGCCGCAGGGACGAGCTGCACGGCGTGAAAATCCGCGGCAATCTCCTGCCCGGGCCTATCCTCACGGCGGAGTGCGACCCGACCTTTGAGCATTTTGTTTATAACAGCTGGTTTTGCTCGGCGTATGAGCGGCGCTTGGTGGACGCGCACAGGGCGTTTTTCATCCCCATGGACTTTAGGAACATGGGCGCATATTATGAGAATTACCTCACCGTGAATGTCGCCATGCTCTCCGTCACGCCCATGAACGATAAGGGCTATTTCAGCCGCTCCTGCTGCCAGGGCTTGCCGAAGTCCATTTTGAATAAGGCGGAGCATATTATCCTTGAAGTGAACGACAAGCTCCCTTGGGTTTGCGGCGATGCCGAAAGCGTTATTCACATTTCCGAGGTGGATGCCGTTGTGGAAACGGGCGGCTACCCCATATGGGAGATGAAAGCCCCCGCCCCGACAGACACCGAAATGCGCATTGCGCATAATCTCATGCCCTTTATCAAAAACGGCTCTACCGTCCAGCTCGGCATAGGCGGGCTGCCTAACGCCCTCGGCGGCCTCATTGCCGCGAGCGATTTAAAAGACCTCGGTATGCACACTGAGCTTGCTTCCGACGGTTATCTTGCCATGCACAAGGCCGGCAAGCTCACCAACAACAAAAAAACGCTCCACCACGGCAAGAACGTCGCTGCAATTCTCGCGGGCAGCAATGAGTTCTACGAGTGGATTAATCATAACGAAAGCTTTTTGGGCTTGCCGCTCAGCTACGTGAATAACCCGCATATGCTCGCCCAAAATAATTCCATGATTTCTATAAACGGCTGCCTGAATGTTGACCTTTACGGGCAGGTCAACTCCGAAAGCGTGGGCTTTCGGCAGATAAGCGGCACGGGCGGCCAGCTTGACTTTGTCTCGGGCGCTGTCCATTCGGCGGGCGGCAAGGCGTTTTTGTGCCTGACCTCTACGTATACCGATAAATCCGGCAAGCTCACCTCGCGCATTGTGCCGCATTTTAATATGGATATCATTACCACGCCCCGCAGTATGTCCCATTATATTGTCACGGAGTACGGCGCGGTCAATCTCGCGGGGCTTTCCACATGGGAGCGCGCCGAGGCGCTTGTTTCCGTGGCGCACCCGGCTTTCCGCGATGAGCTTATCGCCGCCGCCGAAGCACAGCATATTTGGCTACCGTCTAATAAGAGGTAAGAAAATGAACATAGATGAAACCCTTTACACCGGCCGCCCGGCCGACACGCGCATAGAAAAGGAAGAGCGCTGTTATGCGCTCCTCGATTCCCTCGCGCTTGAGTATTTTCGCGTGGAACATGACTTTGCCGACCATATTGAGGATTGCCACGAGGTTGAAAAAATCCTCGGCTGTGAGATTTGCAAAAATCTTCTCCTCACAAACCGCCGGCAGACCGAGCTTTATTTGCTTCTCATGCCGGGGGATAAGCCGTTTAAAACGAAAATATTGTCAAAGCAAATCGGCACGGCGCGCCTTTCGTTTTCAACGCCCGAGCAAATGCTCTCCGCGCTTGATATTACGCCCGGCTCTGTAAGCGTGCTCGGCCTTATGAACGATAAGGAAAACCGCGTTAAGCTCCTTATAGATAAGGATTTGCTTGCAAATGAGTATTTCGGCTGCCACCCGTGCATAAACAGCTCTTCCTTGAAGCTTAAAACCTCGGATGTAATCGAAAAGCTTATCCCCGCCATGCACCACGCCCCCACGTATGTGGACTTGCCGTGGGAAATCGAGGACTGATTATAAAATGACCTACAGCGGCATAGTATTGATACCGGGAGGTGTTACGCTATGCCGTATGAACAGGAAAAAGCCGCGCCGCGCGCCCACGCCGTCTCGCTTGAAAACCGCGAGCGGATGTCCCTTTCGGGCGTGGAGGATGTGTCCGGCTTTGATGAAAACACCGTTGTGCTCACCACGAGTATGGGCGAATTGACCGTCAGGGGTGAGGCACTGCACATAGGCCGCATTGACCTTGACCTCGGCCAGCTTGACTTAGAGGGGCATATATCCGAGCTTTGTTATGATGAGCCTGCCGCGCGCACATCGTTTTTCTCGCGGCTCTTTTCGTAATGCGTGAAGAGCTTTCCTATCAAGGCGCGCGCTTGGTGCTCGGCTTCGTGTTGGGCGCGGCGCTCGGCCTTGCGTATGACTTTTTGCGCCCTCTGCGCCGCAGAAGCGGACGCGCGGGAACGGCGGCGTTGGATGCCGTGTTCGCCGTGCTTGCGGGCGTGTCGGCATTTGTGTTCGCCATGGGCGCGGGCAGCGGGCGCATGGGCGTGTGGGAGCTGACGGCGGCGCTCGCGGGCTTCACCGGGTATATGCACACTCTCAGCGACAGTGTTTTTGCCCTGACGGACGGCGCTTTTGCCTGCGGCGTAAAAATTACTCTTCAAATTAAAAAATTAATTAAAAAAACCGCAGAAACGGCAAAATTTCTCTTCCAAAAAGCGAGAAAATGAATTATTATTATAGTGTGGCCTCGGTGCAGGATGTTTGTGCCGTGCCGCGCGGGAAGAGGAATGAAATGCACTCTCGTTTTTCGCTTTTGCGCCTCGCGGCGGTTGCCGTGCTGATTTATACGCTTGCCGTTTTCGTTTTTTCCGTTGAGCGCCTATATTATGCCGAGGAAACCGTGGCGGCGCTTGAGCGGGAGTTTGACCGTGCCGAGGAAGAAAACCGCGCCTTGAAAAAGCGCATGGAAAGCGCAAAAAGCGCCGAGACTATGCAGGCTCTCGCGCGTGAGCGGCTCGGCCTCGTCATGCCGGGGGAGAAAATTTTTTATTTCAGTGATTAGTTTTTCAAAATTTTAGTGCCGACGGCGGCACTCTGCCGTGCGCCGGGGAAGAGAGATTAACCATGCAAACGCAAGTCGGAGCTGTAATTGAAGGCAAGGTCACGGGTATCACCAAGTTCGGGGCGTTTGTCGCCCTTGAGGACGGGAAAAGCGGCCTTATCCATATTTCCGAAATCGCCGATACCTATGTCAGCAACATTGCGGACTTTCTCACTGTCGGGCAGACGGTGAGGGTGCGCGTTGTGAGCATCGGCGAGGACGGGAAGATTAATCTTTCGCTCAAAAAGGCGGCGGAAAATCCTGCTCCCGCCGCGAAAGCGCCCCGCGCGCGTTTTGCATCTCCCACGGACGAGGTTGCCCCGGCTTCGGGCGATAAAGCGTTTGAGGACAAGCTGAAAAAATTCATGCAGGAGTCGGACAGTCGCATCTCCGATAACCGCATCTATTCCGACCGGCGCGAACGCCGCCGCAGGAAGTGAAACAGGCTGTAATTTAACTTTAAGATATATATTTGAAAGGATACAGTGATATGACCCATTTTGAACAGCTGTACCGCAATAAGCTCACCACCGCCGCCGAGGCTGCGGGCAGAGTGCAAAGCGGCTGGATGATAGGCATGGACTCGGCGGCGGCGCACCCCGCCGCGCTCGTTTCCGCCGTTGCCGCGCGCGCCAAAGCGGGCGAGATAGATAATGTCAAGGTGGATTCCCTTTTGGATGTTTACCCCTTGGAATGCTATGCCGATCCCGAGCTTGCCGGGAAGTTCACCGGCCTTTCGTGGTTTGCCAGTTCCGGGGCGCGCAAGGCGATAAACGGCGGCTGGGCGGATTTTATCCCCAACTATTATCGTGATATCCCCGGCCATATTCGCGCGCTTTATGATTTCGATGTTTTCATCACCGAGGTTTCGCCCATGGATAAGCACGGGTATTTCAGCCTTGCCACGGTTTCTTCCATGAGCGGCGCGAGCATAGAGAAGGCAAAGCGCATTTTTGTCGTAGTTAACGACCGCCAGCCGCGCGCCGTATGCGGCTTGCAGCTTCATGTCAGCCAAGTGGACGCGATAATCGAGGATAACCACGAGCTGCCCGTGCTGCCCCCCGTCACCTTGGACGAGGTCAGCCTTACTATAGGCAGTTTAATCGCCGAGCAGATACCGGACGGCGCTTGCATCCAGCTCGGCATCGGCGCTATCCCCGATGCCACCGGCATGGCGCTCAAATCCAAGCACGACTTGGGCATTCACACCGAAATGTTCACCGATTCCATGGTTGAGCTTATCTCCTGCGGCGCGGTCAACAACAGCAAAAAGCAGATTCATCGCGGTCAAAGCATCACAACCTTTGCTTTCGGCTCTCAGCGTATTTATGATTATATTGACGATAACCCCGGCATCGCTATCATGCCTGTCGATTACGTCAATGACCCCGCCGTTATCGCGAAGAACGACAATATGATTTCCATAAACGCTGCCGTTGAGGTTGACCTGCTCGGCCAAGTCTGCGCCGAGACTATCGGCACAAAGCACCTCTCCGGCACGGGCGGTCAGGCCGACTTTGTGCGCGGCGCGTGTCAGTCCAAGGGCGGCAAGAGCTTCATTGCCTTTGCTTCCACCGCAAAGGGTGGCACGGTCAGCAAGATTCAGCCCATTCTAACTCCCGGCGCGGCCGTCACCACGGGCAAAAACGATGTTGATTATATCGTCACCGAGTACGGCATAGCCAAGCTTCGCGGTTTGCCGCTTTCGCAGAGAGTGAAAAACCTTATTGCCGTTGCGCACCCCGATTTTCGCGATGAGTTGACCTTCGCGGCGAAAAAGCGCGGCATGATGATATAAAAAGAGGATCGAGTTTTGGCAAAGAATTACGAGTTTTATAAAGGGCGCAAGAAAAAAAGGAATTACGCCCTCGTCCCCTCGGCGATAGTCCTCGGCGTGATAATGCTCATTGTCGTGCTTTTTTACGGTATGCAGAAGTATGCCGTAATCACCAAGGACGGCGTTAATGTCGAGCTTCCCATACTCTCCGACGGGAAAACCACTATAGACAGCTCCGGCAACGAGGTGCGAGTGTTTGACAAAGTCGATGCCGAGCTTGTTTACGACCAGTCGGATTATTCCTACATTAAGCCCCTTGCGGGCACCGATGTCCCGGAGTTTCGCGCGATTTTCGTTCCATATACGGATGTTAACGCCGAAAAGCTCAAGGAGTATACCGCCCGTCTCAAATCCGGTAACGGCCTCGTGCTGGAGATGAAACCGCGCTTCGGCCAGCTTTTGTGGGATTCGCAGGCGGAAATGGCGCTCAGCTACGGCTTGACCGTTCCCAATGAGCAAACTGCCGCCATGCCCGATCTTATCGCCCAGCTTAAAGAGGACAATAACGGCATATATCTTGCCGCGCAGATAAGCTGCTGCATAGACGAGCTTTTTGCCTCTCGCAGTACGATGTTCACGCTCCGCCGCGCCGATAATAACGCGAATTATATTGACGATAACGGCACTTGGCTTGACGCATATAATCTCTCCGTCAGAAATTACGCCGTTGAGCTTGCCCGCGAGCTTTACGCCATGGGCTTTGACGAGGTTATCCTTGCCGATGTTGCCCACCCCGTCTTTCCCGAGCCTACCGAGCTTATCTATACCCGCACGCTTTCCACCGCGCCCAGCACGGCCACAGCCGTTTGCGGCTTTGCGATATACGTTGCCAATCAGTTGCAGGATAGAGAAGGGCTGCTGTCTATTTATTGCGACTCCAAGCCCGCCTTGGTTAAGGCCGATGATAACGGGCAGGACGCGCGCCTATTTATGAAGCTTTATGACCGCGTGTATCTTCGCACGGATAAGTACGCCTATCCTTATAATGTAGACGATATTAAAGGCAATGTCGCAAACGGCAAAGTGTACGACCGCCTAATCCCCGTCGTCGAAAACTATCTCCCGGAAAACTCCTCATGGGT
>CAZGFK010000077.1:0-6179 GCA_964524815.1 uncultured Oscillospiraceae bacterium | reverse complement strand
CGGGGCAGGGGCTTTTGACGGGTCAGCTTACCGAGCAGCAATGGCGCGCCATTGCCGATGCCGCCCAGGCTCTGAGCACAACGGACATAAGAATAGACGATAACCCCACGCTTACGGTGTCGGACATGAACGCCCAGTGCCGCCGCGTGGAGGGGCTGGATCTTGTGGTGATAGACTATTTGCAGCTTATGCAGTCTGCCGGCAGCGGCCACACATGGTCAAACGAGAGCCGCACCCAAGCCGTCAGTGATATCAGCCGCATGATGAAGATAATGGCCAAGGAGCTGAATGTGCCGGTGGTGTGCCTGTCGCAGCTTTCCCGTGCCAATGAATCGAGGCAGGATAAGCGCCCCATACTCTCCGACCTTCGCGAATCCGGCTCTATCGAGCAGGACGCGGACGTTGTTATCGGCCTTTACCGTGACGGATATTATAATAAAGAATGCGAAAACCCCAACCTTGCCGAAGCGATAGTGCTGAAAAACCGCAAGGGCGAAACGGGCACGGTGGAGCTTGCGTGGCTGCCGGAGTATACATCCTTCGGCTCGGTGAGCAGACGCGATGACTGAGCTTATTAACCGTCTCCTTCTCCCGTATGGGATGAAGAGCGTGCTTTGCGCCGTTTCCGGCGGGGCGGACTCCGTGTGCTTATTGCACCTGCTCTGCCGCGCAGGGAAGGAGCGCGGCTTTCGCGTGTGCGCGGCGCATTATAACCACGGCATACGCGGCGAAGAGGCTGCGCGCGATGAGGCGTTTACGGCCGAGCTTTGCAAAAAGCTGGGCGCGGAATACATGAGCGAGGCGGGCGATGTCCCCGCTTACGCGCGCGAAAACCGCCTCGGTACGGAAGAGGCGGCGCGCACTTTGCGCTATGAGTTTTTGCATCGCGCGGCAAAGGCGATGGACTGCGAATATATCGCCACGGCGCACAATGCCGACGATAACGCGGAAACCATGATATTCAACCTCGCTCGCGGGAGCGGGGCAAAGGGGCTGTGCGGCATCCCGGCGCAAAGAGGGAAGCTTATCCGCCCCATAATCGGCGTAACGCGCCGGGAGATAGAAGCCTACCTTGAAGAAAACAGCCTACCCCACGTTGAGGACAGCACAAACGCCCTTGACGATTATTCGCGCAACCTTATCCGCCACAGCGTCATGCCGCAGCTTCGGAGGATTAACCCCGGGTTAGCCGAGGCGTGCTTGCGCACGGCGGAGCTTTTGCAGCAGGATGAGGAGCATTTTTCCCGCGCCGTGCAGGAGTTTTTGGAGATATACTTCGACGGCGAGAGCGTGGACGCATCGGCGCTTCGGGCGCTTGATGCGGCGGTTTCGTCGCGCGTTGTGCGCGCGCTTTGGGGGAAGAGCTTATCCATGGTTCACGTGCGCGCTGTGCTCGCGCTTGCGGAGAGCACGGAGCTTAGCTTTGCCGATGTCCCCGGCGGGCGGATAAAAAGCGAGCGCGGGCGGATATACTTTCACGATAACGGCGCAGAGGAGCGGGATTTTACCCCGATTGAAGAGCGCAGAATCGACATCGGGCGGGAAGTGACCGTGCCCGAGGCGGGGGTTAAAATACGCGCGTATTACGAGGACGAGGGGCGAGAAATTAACGGCTTGTTCAAGACTTATCGCCTCAAATGTGAGAGTATATACAGGTATATTTATTGTACCGGCAGAAAGCCGGGGGATAAGCTTGCGCCCGTGGGACGCGGCTGCACAAAAACCCTCAAAAGCCTCTTTGCCGAAAAGGGCATGACAAGAGCCGAGCGCGAAAGGTGCGTTATTCTTCGCGATGAGCGGGGGATACTGCTTGTTGACGGCTTGGGGATAGATGAGCGAGTTAAAGCAGAGCCGGGAGAAAGAATACTCTGCGTAGAAATAGAAAAAATATAGTTTTGGGGAGAAAACAGATGGAACCGATGGAAAAGGATATAGAAAAGGTCCTGATATCGCAGATTGAAATTGAAAAGAACGTCCAGCGTATAGGTGCGCAGATTTCCGCCGACTATGAGGGGGAAGAGCCTATATTCGTGGGCGTTTTGAAAGGCTGCTTTATATTCATGGCGGATCTTATGCGCCATGTCACGATAAACTGCTCTATGGACTTTATGGCCGTGTCCTCTTATCAGGGCACAAGCTCTACGGGCGCCGTGAAAATCAACAAGGATCTCAACGAGGACATTGCCGGCAAGCACGTTATAATCGTTGAGGATATTTTGGATTCCGGCGTGACGCTTGAATACCTCAAGCGCGCTCTTGAAGCGAGAAAGCCCGCGAGCATCAAGATAGTCACGCTCATGGATAAGCCCTCGCGCAGAAAGGCCGACATTAAGGCCGATTACTTCTGCTTTGAAGTGCCGGATGCGTTTGTCGTCGGCTACGGGCTTGACTATAACGAGCGCTACCGCAATCTCCCCTACATCGGCGTTTTGAAGCCGAAGGTGTACGCCGGGGAGTAATGAACGTATTTAATCTTATATTTTACGTATACAGTAGATATAGCATTAGATAGACCGATTTAAGGATGTGACCGTTTTTTGAAACCCAATCGCAACAGAACAAGAGACTTGGGGTTTTATGCGCTGCTGCTTGTCATTCTCGTGGCAGTCATATTCACCATGACTCAGGACAGGGAAGAAAACCAGGTGGAAAGCTACAGCGAGCTGGTGGAGCTTTTCAAGAATGAAAAGGTGCAGTCGTTCCAGACAAAGGGGACGACAATGCTTTTGAAAGTGCGCACCGATGACCCCGTAAAGCCTGTTGAGGAAATGAGCTATGAGCTTTACAGCTTCTCGGTGTTCTATGAAGATCTCAATGACCTCATCATGAGCCAAAAGGCCAGAGGGATAATCGAGGAATACGATTACGGCAAGGGTGCGGAGATCCCTTGGTGGGCAAGCTTCCTGCCGTACCTTATCATCATGGGCGGGGCGATGCTGCTGTGGTACGTGATGATGAACAAGGCCGGCGGCATGAACGGCGGCGTGAGCAAGTTCAGCAAGGCGCGCACCAAGCTCGGCAGTGACGAGAAAACGAAAAAAACATTTGCCGATGTCGCCGGGTGTGACGAGGAAAAGGAAGAGCTGGCCGAGATAGTCGATTTTCTCAAAGACCCTAAGTCCTATACCGCAATGGGCGCGCGCATTCCCAAGGGCGTGCTGCTTGTCGGCCCTCCGGGCACGGGTAAAACCCTGCTTGCCAAGGCTGTGGCGGGCGAGGCGAACGTGCAGTTTCTCTCCATCTCCGGCTCTGACTTTGTGGAGCTTTATGTGGGTGTCGGCGCAGGGCGCGTGAGAGATCTATTTGACCAAGCCAAAAAAGCCGCCCCCGCGATTATATTCATAGATGAAATTGACGCTGTCGGTCGTCAAAGAGGCAGCGGCCTCGGCGGCGGCCATGATGAGCGCGAGCAGACGCTCAACCAGCTGCTTGTTGAAATGGACGGCTTCGGCAGCAATGAGGGCGTTATCGTCATGGCGGCCACCAACCGCGCGGACATTTTGGATAATGCGCTTTTGCGTCCCGGCCGCTTTGACAGACAGGTTTATGTCGGCTTGCCCGACATTCGCGGTCGCGAGGCCATTTTGAAGATACACTCCCGCGATAAGCAGCTGGCCGACGATGTGGACCTCAACTCTATTGCAAAGGGTACGCCGGGCTTTGCCGGGGCTGACCTTGAAAACCTCATGAATGAGGCGGCCTTGCTCGCCGTGCGCCGTAAGCACCGCTTCATCACCATGGAGGACGTGGACGAGGCTGTTTTGAAGGTGCAAATGGGGCCTGAGAAGAAGAGCCGCAAGATGAGCGACAAGGCGCGCCGTCTCACCGCTTACCACGAATCCGGCCACGCCGTGGCGGGTAAGTTCCTCACGCACGTTGACCCTGTTCACTATATCACGATTATTCCCCGCGGCGCGGCGGGCGGCTTTACGCTCTTCCGTCCGCAGGAGGATCTTGAAAACTTCAAGTCCCGCGAAGAGATGTTTGAAAACATCGTTATGGCGCTCGGCGGGCGCATCGCGGAAAAGCTGTTCCTTGACGATATTTCCACCGGTGCATCGGGCGATATTCAGCAGGCAAGCTCCATTGCCCGCGACATGGTAATGAAATACGGCATGAGCGAGCGCTTAGGGCCTATCTCCTACGACACCTCCGGCCACAGCATCTTCATCGGGCGCGACTTCGGCCAGACGAAGAGCTACTCCGAGGAGACCGCCGCGATAATTGACGAAGAGGTTAAAAAGCTCTTCGACAGCGCTTCCGAAATGTGCGAAAGGATTCTCACCGAGCACGGCGACCAGCTTCGCGCGATTGCCGAGTATCTCTTGGAGCATGAGACCATGGAAGCCGAGGAGTTTAATTACTTCTTCGAGCACGGCGAGTTTATGCCGATTTCGGCCAAGAAGATACGCGAGGCGAGAAATGATTCCACTATCGAGCGCCCCGCCCGCCATATCTCCATGACGGACGGCTACGCCGAGGAAGCCGCCGAAGCGAATAACGGCGCTGGCGAAGCCGCGCCCAACGGCGAAGCGGCCTCTTCCCCCGCCGACGGCATTGCCGACGCAGCCGACAACGGCGAAGAAAAGTAAGATTTGAATTAGGCAAAAAGATAACCACGGGTGAAGCGAACCGCTTCACCCGTGGTGTTGTGTAGGGGGGGATAACCCTCACTTTTTTATATATGCGGTGTTTTTGCCTTCACCGCTTTGATATAAAAGATCCTCGGCAACCATGTGCTTTAATATGCGGTTGGACGTGGATGAACTGACACCCAGCAGAGAATCTGCCTCACTGCGCAGAATGCGCCCGTTTTGCCTGACAAAAGCCAAAATTCTATCCTCGGCGGTCGAAGTGTCGGGAAGACGAGAAGCGGAGTTGAGATTGGGAAGGGTTATTTTGAAAGCGTTGGGTGTAACTTCGATTTTCGGTTTGAAGCCGGTGCCCTCGTATGCGTTTATAATCTTCGGGATACCCGTGCCGTACGCCTCAATGAGCTTTAAGCGGTAGAATATTGCCGCAAGCTTGGGGTTTCTGCAAACAGAAAGTCCAAGCATGATATCTTCCAGCGCAATCCCCGTTGGCAATCCGCCTACTGAGACAAATTCAATGCGGTCATCATACACGCTTATCAAAGTCCCGGCGCTGTAAGAATAGTCGCGGTGAACAATGGAATTGAGCAGAGCTTCTCTGAGCGCTTCTTCCGGGTAATCCCGTTTGTCGATTCTGTATAAACCCTCGAATGTTGCGCAGGTGCGGTTGCGCAGATCAAGATATGCGTACACATCTTCCAACTGACGAAAAAGAGAGCCGGTAAACTCGCGCCTGTCCTGAAAGTTGCTTTTGTCGCCGCCGGCAAAGGTGGCGGCTTTTATAAGGCTGGTGCACTGGTCGGAAAGGAGAAAGGCAAGGTTTGAATATATCCCGTCCTGTGAAACTAACCCCAAGGTCTGCATTTTGGCCGCGTCAAAAGGTAGACCGCGCTTGGCAAACTGTGACCGCGCCACGTCAAAGCTCAAGCTTTGCTCCAAGGAACGCATATCCTCAAAGCTGTCCCCGTCCGTTTCCTTAATCATTTTGCGAATAGCGGTGTCCGTAGCAGGGTCAGAAGCGGTTCCGTTGCGGACATATACGCCGCCGGGTCTAAGCCCCTTGGAAGCCAAATAATATGGGCGGTCTGTCCCTTTTTGCACCGTTACGGCTATGATGTCCTTGCTTTCAACCGTTTGCTTTTCATAGCCTACGAACATGGTAAGGTCGGGCTTGATGGAATCGCGAATCTTGTTGTTGATTTGCAGGCAAACATCATCGACATTCCGAACGCCGATTACATCGCCGTTATCTGCAACCCCGATGTACAATGTACCGCCGTTTGTGTTGGCAAAGGCAATAACCTCTTTACATATGTCGTCTACAAGCGTTGCTTTTAATTCAACGCTTTCACTTTCGGAAAAAACCATAATGCACCTCCGGCGTTTCTAATCATTATTATAATCATTCTCGTCATTCTTGTCAATATCTATTCACGTGACGAGGTAATGACGAGAAAATGAGAAGAAAAACGAAAGCTATAACTGATAAAATGGGTAGAAAAACGATTTCATCAGATATAACTGATGAAATCGGGATAACAAAGATGAAACACATCCCCTCATTTGCTATTGAGAATCGGATAAAAA
>CAZGFK010000076.1:0-6282 GCA_964524815.1 uncultured Oscillospiraceae bacterium | reverse complement strand
GCTTTCGCCTTGTGCCCGCGGTCGTTCGGCCTGCTCAACAGCGATATTCTAACCATTTTTCGCCCCTAAGTCAATAATAATTCTTGTAAAGCGCGCGAAAAAGACGTATAATCTATTGGCTATGATTTTTATATGGAGGAAAAGTCATGACACTCAATGAATATGTTAATTCTCTTAAGGGCAAGCGCGTTGCCGTCATCGGCATCGGCGTGAGCAATACTCCGCTTATTCGCTTGCTTTTGAGCTGTGGGATAAATGTAACTGCTTGCGATAAACGCACTCTTGCCGAAATGGGCATGGAAGGTTTAGAGCTTATCAACATGGGTGCAAAGCTCAAGCTTGGGGATGATTACCTTGAGGGGCTTGATCATGATGTCATTTTCCGCACCCCCGGCCTAATGCCGTTTGATGAGCATTTAGAAAAGGCGCACGAAAAGGGGAGCGTTATAACGTCCGAAATGGAAGTGTTCTTCGCGCTATGCCCGTGCCGCACCATTGCCATAACCGGCAGTGACGGCAAAACCACCACCAGCACCATTATCTCCGAGCTTCTTACTCACGCGGGCTATACCGTTCACCTCGGCGGGAACATCGGCCACCCGCTCCTTTGCGATGTACCCGAAATAAAGCCTGATGATTTTGCCGTGCTGGAGCTTAGCTCTTTTCAGCTTCACTCCATGCTCTGCCACCCGGATGTGGCCGTGATAACGAATATTTCCCCCAATCACTTGGATAAGCACAAGGATTATCAGGATTATATTGACGCAAAGCGCTCTATCTATCTTGAGCAGGGCGCAAACAACCGCCTTGTACTTAACTATGACGATGATCACACCCCGTATTATGAAAAATCCGCTCATGCGAGTATTTCCTATTTCTCCGATAAAGCGAGCGTTAAAAACGGCGTATACTGCTTGGATGGGGAGATTTGCCGTGTTCACGATAATAAGCAAGAGCTTATTATGCACGCAGAGGAAATTAAACTGCCGGGTGAGCACAATCTGCTTAACTACCTTGCCGCATTTGCCGCAGTTGAGGGCTACGTAACAAATGAAGACTGCCGCGAGGTTGCCGTTCACTTTGCCGGTGTTGAGCACCGCTTGGAGCAGGTGCGCGTTTTGCGCGGCGTAACGTACATAAATGACTCTATCGGCACAAGCCCCACGCGTACCTCTGCCGGGCTTCACGCTATGAAGCGTAAGCCCATAGTTATCGCGGGCGGGTATGATAAGCATATCCCGTTTGACACACTCGGTGATGAGCTTTGTTTGCTGGCGAAAGAGGTTATCTTGACGGGAGCTACAGCAGAGAAAATAAATACCGCGATTGTCAATTCAAAGCACTATGCCGAAAGCGGCTTGCCCGTGACCGTCATAGATGATTTTGACGAGGCTGTGCATACCGCGTGTGAGCACGCAAAGGACGGGGATATTGTGCTTCTCTCTCCCGCGTGTGCGGCGTTTGACCGCTTCAAGAACTTTGCCGAGCGCGGCAAGCACTTTAAAAAAATTATTATGGAGCTTGAATGAATGAGAATAAGCGATATAAAGCCCGAGGTTTATGCCATGGCCGAGCGCGCCATGCTCAAAGCCAAGGTGCAGTTTGATAAAATAGACGCGACAGCAGAGTATAACACCCGCCGCGTCATGGAAGCGTTTCAAAATAACCGCGTAAGCGAAAGCTGCTTTGCCGGGACAACCGGTTACGGCTACGACGATTTGGGGCGCGATACGCTTGATAAAATATATGCCGAGCTTTTCGGCGCAGAAAGTGCTCTCGTTCGTATCGGCTTTGTAAACGGCACTCATGCACTCACTACGGCGATGTTCGCCCTCTCCAAGCCCGGCGACACTATTCTTGCCGCGACGGGGCTTCCTTATGACACGCTTCGCACCGCTATAGGCATATCCGGCGATTGCCACGGCTCGCTTAAATTCTACGGCATAGATTATGCGCAGGTGGATATGGCGGCAAACGGCGAACCCGATTATGACGGCATAGCTTGCGCCGCAGCTGATCCCAAGGTCACGGGCGTTATGATACAGCGCTCACGCGGCTATGCCGACAGAAAGGCCTTGACCGTAGAGGAGATAGGGCGCATTGTAAAGGCCGTGAAAGAGGTTAACCCCACGGCAAACATAATGGTTGATAACTGTTACGGTGAATTTACGGATATCATAGAGCCTACGCACATTGGGGCGGACATTGTCGCTGGGTCTCTTATCAAAAACCCCGGCGGCGGCATTGCGCCTACGGGCGGCTACGTTGCGGGCAGGGCAGAGCTTGTGGAAAGAGCAGCCATGCGCCTTACAACGCCCGGCATCGGCGGCGAATGCGGCTCAACCCTCGGTAATAACCGCCTTTTGTATCAAGGACTTTTTATGGCTCCCCATACCGTGGCGCAAGCGCTTAAAACTGCCGTATTTTGCTCGGCGATGATGGATGAGCTTGGTATACCCTCGTCACCCACTGTTGACGAAAAGCGCTCGGATATTATTCAAATGGTGCATCTCGGCTCACCTGAGGCTATGGAGCGCTTTTGTCGCGGCATACAAGCCGGTGCGCCCGTGGATTCGTTTGTCACGCCCGAGCCGTGGCCTATGCCGGGATATGATTGCCCGGTTATTATGGCGGCGGGCGCATTTATTCAGGGCGCGTCCATTGAGCTTTCGGCAGACGGCCCTATGCGCGAGCCGTATACGGTTTATATGCAGGGCGGCCTCACCTTTGAGTCGGGAAAGCTCGGAATAATGATGGCGGTAAGTGCAATGCTAGATAAATAAGCGGCATATATTCTATACATGGGAGGAGGGCTTCCATGTATTCAAAACCGCTTTTCAACCGCAAATCGCGCCGCATTCGCCCCAAGGCAAGGTCAGCCGAGGGTGATGTGAGCTTTGCTGCCGCGCGCGCCGCTATAATTATCGGCACGGGGTTATTTATTCTCTTTGCCGTGTGTACGGCGATATACATTAACCGTATTTCAACGCATATCGCCGCGGCTGACGCAAGAGATGTTATAACGGCCAAGGTGAACGACGCCGTGCTCGAAACCCTACGCGAGGGTGAATACGAGGGGGATTATTTTGTCACCTTTCAAAAGTCATCCGGCGGCGATATAACCGCCGTAAGCTGTAATATGGCGCGGATTAACACCCTCACTTCGACAATACTTGATAAGCTTGTCAGCACTAAGCGCGATAACACCGTCAAAATCGGCATACCTCTTGGGAATCTTACGGGGGTGAGTCTTTTAATGGGACGCGGACCGAAGATACCTGTCAAGGTAATGCTGTTATCATCATCCCGCGTTGAGTTTTCAAACAGCATATTAACGGCGGGAATAAACCAGACTAAGCATCAAATAGATCTCACGGTAACGGTGGATATGGAGCTTATGTTACCGTGGGGGACAAAAACGGACACGGTAAGCACAGATGTGCTCATCGCGGACACAGTTATAGTCGGCCGAGTGCCGGACACGTATTTGAATATGCAGCAGACGAAAGGCGAGTGAAGCAATGGACGCACAAAAAGAGATAACAAAGCTCAGACGCGAGATAGAAAAATACGCGCGGCTTTATTATGTTTATGATAACCCCGCGATATCCGACTATGAGTATGACCTGCTCATGCAGCGCCTAAAGTCGCTTGAGAGCGACCACCCGGAGCTTATTACGCCGGATTCGCCCACCCAGCGCGTGGGGGGCGAGGCCTTGAGCCAGTTTGAGCCGATTACGCACCAAGTGCCGCTTGAAAGCCTTACGGATGTTTTTTCGTATGATGAGCTGTATTCTTTCGGCGAGAAAATGGATTCGCTTCTTTTGGATATCCACGATTATTCCGTTGAACCAAAGGTGGACGGACTGTCCATGTCCCTCGAATATGAAAACGGCATATTTGTGCGCGGGGCAACGCGCGGAGACGGTGTGACGGGTGAGAACGTGACCGAGAATTTGCGCACGGTGCGCTCGCTCCCATTGAGAATTGAGAACGCACCCGAGCGGCTCATAGTCCGGGGCGAAGTCTATATGTCAAAGGTCGTTTTTAATGAGCTGAACGAGCAGCGCGAGAAAAACGGTGAGCCGCTTTTGGCAAATCCCCGTAACGCGGCGGCGGGGTCAATGCGTCAGCTTGACCCGAAGATAGCCGCCTCGCGTAAGCTTGATATCGTGTTTTTCAATATGCAGTATTCCTCGGATGATAAATATACTACTCACATTGAAACGCTTGATGCCATGCGCGAAATGGGCTTCCCTGTGATTCCCTACAAGCGCTTTGACACTATAAGCGAATGCGTAGAGCGTATAGAATGGCTCGGCGAAAATAGGGGAGAACTGCCCTATGAAATGGACGGCGCAGTTATAAAAATTAACTCCCTTGCGCAAAGAGAAGCCCTCGGCAGTACGGCCAAAGCGCCGCGCTGGGCAGTGGCGTTTAAATACCCGCCGGAAAAAAAGGAAAGCCGCGTTGTCGATGTTGTCATCCAAGTCGGGCGCACGGGCGTTTTGACCCCGAAAGTTATCGTTGAGCCTATCCGCCTTGCCGGAACTACTGTTTCTGCGGCCACGCTCCATAATCAAGACAACATAGATAGGCTTGATCTTCGCATAGGCGACACGGTTTTGTTGCAAAAGGCGGGGGAGATTATCCCGGAAGTACTCTCCGTCAACAAGGCTAAGCGCCCGGAGGGGACGGTGCCTTTTGTCATGCCGAGTGTTTGCCCGGAATGCGGCTCGCCCGTCGTGCGCGATGAGGACGGCGTTGCCCTGCGCTGTACAAGCCCCGAATGCCCCGCGCAGAGACTGCGCAATATAGAGCATTTTGCCTCACGCGAGGCGATGGATATTGAGGGGTTGGGTATTTCCGTTTGCGAAAGCCTTATTGCAAGCGGGCTTGTAAACTCTGCGGCAGATCTATATTATCTCGATGTTGAGTCTGTTGCCGAGCTTGATCGCTTAGGCAAAAAATCCGCCGAAAACCTTATCGCGGCGATTGAAAAGAGCAAGGATGCGGGGCTTGCAAGGCTTTTGTGCGGGCTGGGTATACGCCAAGTCGGCCAAAAGGCGGCCAAGGTTCTCGCTTCGCACTTTGAAAGCCTCGATAACCTCATTGCCGCCGATGTTGATGCGCTGACGCAGCTTCCCGACATTGGGGAGATTACCGCAGGATTTATTATCGACTGGTTTAATAATCCCCAGTCTATGCACCTTATCGGGCGCTTGCGTGAGGCCGGAGTGAGCTTCGTGAGCAAAGAGGATAGGCGCGATAACCGTTTTGCGGGCTTGACCTTTGTTTTAACCGGCACTTTGGAGCAGTTCACACGTGACGAAGCCTCGGCTATCATAGAAAGCTACGGCGGCAAGGCAAGCTCCTCGGTTTCAAAAAAGACAAGCTATGTCTTAGCCGGTGAGAACGCGGGAAGCAAGCTGACAAAGGCGGAAAGCCTCGGTGTGCAGATAATCTCGGAAGAGGATTTCGCCGCGATGATTGTGTAATATTATATTTAATCTTAACCGCCGTGGGCTTGTCCCTCGGCGGTTAACGCTTTTTCAGGCGAGGGAATATAATACCACGAGGGTTAGATACTCTTGGGAGGTATTTAATTGACTGCAAAAAATGAAAATGCCTACAGATACGGCGCGCTGCCCGATAATGCGCCGCTTGCGGCGGCCTACGTACCTTTTCAGCGCGCGGCAACACCTGCGTATGAGTCTGCTGAGGCTCTTTCGCGCGGAACTCTTTTTCCCGGCCTTGATTTGCCGTTTATGAATATAGTGAATAACGATGTTGCCCAAACGCCGTTGACGGAGCTTCAGGCAGTTTGCTTTGTAGCCCATGAGCTGGCCTTGTATCTTGATACGCACAAGGATGATACCGAGGCTTTTCAAATGTACCAAACCTTTTTAGCACTGAAAAATGAAGCGCATGAGCGTTATACAAAGCTTTGCGGCCCGATAACCCACGCCGATATGCTCACGGCGGAAGCATATGTATGGCCTGATGACCCTTGGCCGTGGGATTATTCGCAGGAAAGGCAGGGATGACGTATGTTTGTATATGAAAAGAAGCTTCAATACCCCGTGAAGATAAAAAACCCGAATCCCGCCCTTGCTAAGTTTATTATATCGCAGTACGGCGGGCCTCATGGCGAGCTTGGCGCATCGCTTAGATATCTCAGCCAACGTTACTCCATGCCCTACCCGGAGCTTAAAGGGCTTTTGACCGATATCGGTAGAGAAGCCTCTGAAATGTTCCTTTCAGAGGCTACCGCTTTTTTTG
>CAZGFK010000075.1:0-6305 GCA_964524815.1 uncultured Oscillospiraceae bacterium | reverse complement strand
TTTCCGCGCGATTTTTCTTTTGAACTATTGATAAAATGCTGCCCTTGCACTAATATTCCGCAGTGAACGCAAACGTTCACCGAAAGCTCGGCGATAAACCCGGCTCGGTGGACGTTTGTTTTCGAAGCAAAACCTATAAAAACGGTATGAATAACAACCGGGATAAGGAGCGGGAGATATGACAAAGGCGGCACTGCATTTTCAATTGCTCAATAATCGCCGGCTCTTTTGAGCTAGCGATTATTTCGACTGAGAATAAGACACTTTTTCCTTAAATACAATCCGTTTCGGTGTGCAAATTGCCCCCTCGAATCACCGCCGTATTTTTCTCTTTGTTTTTCGTATATTTGTGGTATAATGAATTGTTTAATAAGATATCACGGTTAGGAGACGGCCTATGAAAATAAAAGTGTTTTTCGCAATACTGCTGTGCAAGGCACTGAGAGCGATTTCACGGCTTTTGCATCGCGGCGGCACGGCCATGCCGGGGCGCTACGCGCTGAAGGTGTGCCCGCAGTTATTAGGCGTGCTGGCGCAGAACGTGAAAGTGGTTGCTATTACGGGCACGAACGGCAAGACAACCAGCGCGCGCATGATAGAGGCCGCCTTTGCCGACAGCGGCAAGAGCTATTTTGCCAACCGCTCCGGTGCTAACCTCATAAGCGGGATTACAACCGAGTTTGTGATGAACAGCACGCCCTTCGGCAAGTGTAAAAAGGAGTACGCGGTTATAGAATGCGATGAGGCGGCGGCAGTGCGCGTTTTCCCGCAGCTTCAACCGAGAGTAATCGTTGTGACCAACCTTTTCCGCGACCAGCTTGACCGCTACGGCGAGGTTACGCACACCCTGGAGAACATAAAAAAGGCTGTTTTGGGCGCGCCGAATGCTATCCTTTGTCTCAATGCCGACTGCTCGCTTACCTCGTCCCTTGCGCGCGAGGTTGAAAACCGCTGCATCTACTTCGGCATAGACGAAAACGCGCTCCCCACGCGCGAAGCGTCCGAAATTTCGGACGCGAGCCACTGCATATTCTGCAAGAGCGAGTATGAGTATTCCTACATCACCTACGGCCACCTCGGCGGCTTTCGCTGCCCCAAGTGCGGCTATGCCCGCCATGCAGCGGATTTTGCCGTGACCGAGGTTATAGAGCAAGGCGCAAACGGCAGCACCGTGGTGATGAGCTTGGAGGGAAAAAAGCGCGTTGTGAACGTGAATCTCCCGGCAGTGTACAATATATATAATGCCGCGGGGGCGGCAGCGGCGATTACGCAAATGGAGCTTGGCGCGGACGCGGCGGTCAAGGCGCTGTCGGAATTTAAATGCGGCTTCGGGCGCATGGAGCAGTTTGACCTCGGCCGAGGCGGCACGAAGCTCATGCTTGTGAAAAACCCTGCCGGGTGCAATCAGGTGGTGGAGTTTTTGCAGAACGTGAAAGAAAAGTTTGTGCTTGTCCTGTGTCTTAATGACCGCAGTGCAGACGGCACGGACATATCCTGGATATGGGACGCGGACTTTGAAAAGCTTCTCGACCTCTCCGGGCGCTTGCAAAAGGTTATCGTTTCCGGTGACCGGGCAGAGGATATGCGCCTGCGCATTAAATATGCCGGGATAGATGACGGCGCAATCGAAACCGAGCGCGACTATGACACGCTTGTAAAATGGATAGAGGGGCAGGACGCGCCGGTATACATCATGCCCACCTACACTGCCATGCTGGAGCTGCGCGAGGCGATACTGCGCCGTTGCGGCGGGGACGACTTTTGGGAATGACGGGGGGAACGACCATGGAGCTTAAAATATGCCATATGTACCCGGATGTGCTCAACCTCTACGGCGATACGGGCAATGTCCGCTGTATGACGCAGCGCCTTAAATGGCGCGGGATAGATGCGCAGGTGACAAAGCTGCCCATAGGCCGCGCGGAAAGCCTTGCGGGGTTTGACCTCGTTTTCATCGGCGGCGGGCAGGACTTTGAACAGCAGGTGCTTTTAGAGGATTTGCACCGGGGCAAGGATAAGGAAATTATCGCCGCGATAGAGGACGGCGTGACGTTTTTGACCGTGTGCGGCGGATATCAGATGATGGGCAACTACTATGAAACCTTTGACGGCAAGCGCTGTGACTTCATAGGTGCGGTTGACCTATTTACCCTCGGCTCGAAAAAGCGCCTGATAGGCAACTATAAATTCCGCCTTGAGGAGCACGCGGGCGGCAGCGTAGCAGTCGGCTTTGAAAACCACAGCGGTAAAACCTACCTCGGCGCGGGCGTTGCGCCCTTGGGGCGGGTGCTGGCGGGCTTCGGCAACAACGGCGAGGACGGCACCGAGGGCGTGCACTATAAAAACCTCTTCGGCACGTACAGCCACGGCCCTATCCTGCCGAAAAACGCCGCGCTTTGCGATTTCATTTTGCAAACCGCCTTGGAACGCAAATACGGCAAGGCGGAGCTTGCGCCGCTTGACGATGCGGCGGAGACGGCCGCGCATGACGCAATGTGCGCCAAGCTTTAACTGAGGAGGGGCGGCATGATACGCTTATATAATGCCCGCATACTCTCTTTTGCGGACGGTATACGCATAAGAGAGGGCGAAGTGTGGCTTGACGGGGGAAAAATCGCCCATGTCGGGGCAAGGCCGGAGACGCTGCCCGCGTTTGAGCGGGAAGAGGATTTAACCGGCAAGCTCATAATGCCGGGGTTTAAAAATGCGCACTCCCACACGGCGATGACGGTTTTTCGCTCCCTTGCGGACGATATGCCGCTGGATAAGTGGCTTTCCGAGCAGATTTGGCCGAACGAGGCGAATTTGACGGGCGAGGCCGTGTATGCTTTTACAAAGCTCGGTATACTCGAATACCTCTCTTCCGGCATTACCGCCTGCTTTGATATGTACGTGAAAAACGATTACTATGCCAAGGCCTGTGTTGACGCGGGCTTTCGCACGGTTATCTGCTCCGGGCTTAACCGCTTCGACAAAGACCCTGAGGACATAGAGCGGGAGTTTATAAAGTTTAATAATTATAATGAGCTTGTTTCCTACGCCCTCGGCATTCACGCCGAGTACACTACGCCCCCCGAGCGCATAGAGTATATGGCCTCGCTTGCGGAAAAGTACAAAAAGCCGTGCTTTACGCATATGTCGGAAACGCAAAGCGAGGTTGAGGGCTGCCGAGAGCGCTACGGGCTTACGCCGCCGCAGCTTCTTGATAAATTCGGCTTCTTCAACTACGGCGGGGGCGGGTTCCACTGCGTGTGGCTGGATGAAGCGGATATCGCGCTCATGGCGGAAAGAAAGCTCTGGGCGGTTTCCTGCCCCGGGTCAAACGCGAAGCTTGCAAGCGGCATTGCGCCTATAGATAAGCTCTCCCGTGCGGGCGTTCCGCTCGCAATCGGCACGGACGGCGCGGGCAGCAACAACGCCCTTGATATGTTCCGCGAAATGTACCTTGTGAGCGTGCTGCAAAAGCTTTTGTGTGCCGATGCCGCCGCCGGGGACGCGGACAGGACGCTTGAAATGGCGTGCGTAGGCTCGGCGCGGGCGATGGGGCTTGATGATTGCGATGATGTGGCCGTGGGGAAAAGGGCTGACCTTGTTGTTATAGACCTTGATAAACCCAATATGCGCCCTCTCAACAACATTGCGCGCAATATCGTTTACTCCGGGTCAAAGGAAAATGTGTACATGACCGTGGTGAACGGGAAAATACTATATAAAGACGGACAGTTCTACCTCGATGAAAGCGCAGAGGACATCTATGCGCGCAGCGAAGAGTGGAAAAAGAGGATAATAAAATGAGCAAGAGAATAGACCTCCATGTTCACACCACCGCCTCGGACGGTACGTTCTCCGGGCGCGAGGTTGTTGAGCTTGCCGCGCGAGAGGGCTTGGCCGCCGTTGCCGTGACGGATCATGACACCGTTTCCGGCTACGCCGAGACCGCCGAAGCGGGGCAAAGGCTCGGCGTGGAGGTTATACCGGGGATAGAGATAAGCACGAAGTACGGCGGCGCTGTACACATACTCGGCTACGGCATAAACCCGGAGGATGAAAAGCTAAGGCCGGTTTTGGACTGGGTGGTGCATGACCGCGATGCGCGTAACCGCAAAATGGCGGCCATGATGGCCGCAGACGGGCTGAAGGTGGACTATGACGAAATGCGAGAGCGCTTCGGCGATGTGATAGGCAGACCGCACTTTGCCGAGGTGCTTGTGGAGCTTGGTATGGCGCAGTCGGTGCAGGATGCGTTTGACCGCTATGTTGAAAAAGGACGGAAATACTGGCTCGCGCGAAACTTTTTGCCTATAGAGCGCTCCGTGGAGATTATCTGTCAAGCCGGGGGCGCGGCGGTGCTGGCGCACCCGTTCCAATATAAGCGCGACGATGCCGCCCTGCGCGAGCTTATAGAGCACTGCATGGATTACGGTCTTTGCGGCATGGAGTGCCGCTACACGGGGTACGATGAGCGCCAAACGGCGTATTTGGAGAGCCTGTGCGAGGAATACGGCCTTAATAAAACCGGCGGAAGCGATTTTCACGGCGCGAATAAGCCGCACATCTCCCTCGGCACGGGGCTTTCGGGCGAGCTGAATGTGCCTTACGAGTTTTTAGAAGCGATTAAGAGTAAAGTAAACTACAACAAATGATAAGGGGTAATAAGCTATGGTAAAAACTCTGCTTATTGACAGCCCGGAAAGCTACTTACAGAAAATTACACCTGGGGGGGGGTAAACCCACTGGAAATAAGGTAGCTTTTGTATCCACGGCGCTGTGGGCGTTCTTTGCGTATCATCTTTTGGTGATAACTTCGGTGGGCAATGCCGATGCCGTGTGTGAGGGGCTTTATTCCTACACGGCGGCGGATTGGGCGCTGGCCTGCGGACGGTGGTGCGCGCGGTATTTTTACGGAGCTGTGGGCAATGTTGTCATGCCGGGGGTATGGGTCGCGCTTTATATGCTGTGCGTATTCTTCTCGGTGCTCATTTTGTCGCGCCTGTGGAAAATTGAAAGCCCCGTGTCGGTGTTTTTCACCGCTGCGCTCTTGGCGGTGAACCCCACGGTTATAGATCAGTCCCTGTTGCAGTATATGTTTATGTCCTGGGGGATAAGTAATCTCCTCGGCATTTTGTTTGTCTACGCGGTGTTTGAAGCGGACAGCCGCATTGTGCTTTATCTTCTTGCGCCGCTTGCCGTGGCGGTGGCGTTCGGGTTTTATCAGGCTTCCGTGGGGCTTATCGCCCTTTGCTTTGCCCTCACGCTCATTTTGCGCCTTTTGCGCTCTGTTAGCTTTAAGGAAGCGCTTGGAGCTACACTGCGCTTTTTGCTCGCTTCCTTAGTGGGCGCGGCGGAGTATTTTATGATTCTCCGCTTTGAGCTTAACCGCTGGGGCATTGCCGAAAGTGACCGCGTGGGTGCGTTCTCTCTCGGCGGGATTTTCGCGTCTCTTTCCGAGACCCTGCCCGATGCTTACCGTTTTTTTCTTGCGTATTTTGATGATACCCTCTTTCGCAGGAAGTATATCGCGCTCGTGCTGGGCGCGGTGCTGGTGCTTTTCTTTGCCCGGCGCGTTTGGAGCATGATGAGGGAGCGGCGCTTTGCCGAGGCGGCCTTGGCCGCCGTGCTCTTTGCGCTTATCCCGGCTTTTTGCAATGTATGCCGCGTACTCTTCCCGTATTTCACCGTGGTGCAGATAATGGAGTATCAGATTATGCTGCTCTTCCCGTTCTTTTTCGCCTTGGGGGAAATGCGGGAGACAAGGCTTGTTCAGACGCAAAATGCCCTGCGTATAGTATCGTTTTTTCTGTGCCTCGTGCTTGTCGGCGGGTACACGGTTTCCGCTAATGCCACTTTCCGCGCCTATGATTTGAGCTATCGTCACGCGCAGTATGAGGCCGGGGAGATAGTGCGCCGCGCGCGTGCCTTGCCGGACTATGAGCCGGGCGAGACGGTGATGTTTGTCGGCTTTATCCGCGATGACACTCTGCGCGAGCATAACAGCGTTTACCGCTATGCCTACAGTATGTACGATAACCTCATCTTTTGGGAAGAGTACATGGGCATAACGTCAGGCAGACGCAATTTCATCATGGATACGCTGGGCGTGGATATAGGCGAGGTGGACGCATCTACATATCAGCGCATTGCGCAAAGTGCAGAGCTTGAGGTCATGCCCCTCTACCCCGCAGCAGGCTCGGTCGGTCGCATTGACGGCGTGATAGTGGTAAAGCTTGCTGAAACTGCGCCCTTGGGGTGATAATAGAGTGGAGAGAACAGAGTATAAAAAATGAGCCGAAAACGGCTCATTTTTT
>CAZGFK010000074.1:0-6320 GCA_964524815.1 uncultured Oscillospiraceae bacterium | reverse complement strand
TCAACATGGTTAAGACCGACAACGGTGCTGCTTACATGAGCAAGCTCTCTTAAGGCTTTAACTCAGCATAACCCAATCTTTTAAATGAGAAGACGGGTCATCGGAAGGTCTTCTTCCGATGACCCGTTTTTAATAAGAAGCGCTGAATAAATCATTGATTGCTTTTGACGGTTCACTCACCGCTTCCTATGACTGATAATTTGGGAGAATAATTTCGGAAGCCACTGCACCGCAGCCGGGCTTCCACTGACATATATTTAACATTTGAGAGCAACGCTCTCAACACAGTAAATGCGCTTGCAAAAGGCAGGGATGAAAGAAAAAATGTCCGAGCAAAATGCTAAAAATATACTCTCCATTCGGGGTATGTGCAAGTCCTTCGGTCGTAACCGTGTTTTGGATCACATTGACCTGGATGTAAAGCAAGGCAGCATCATGGGGCTCATGGGCGAAAACGGCGCGGGCAAATCCACCATGATGAAATGCCTTTTCGGCACTTATCAAAAGGACGAGGGTACTATTCTTCTTGACGGGAAAGAAGTTAACTTCAGCGGCCCGAAAGAAGCCCTCGAAAACGGCGTTGCAATGGTTCACCAGGAGCTTAACCAGTGCCTTGAAAGAAACGTGCTGGATAACCTTTATCTCGGTCGTTTCCCCGTCAACGCTTTCGGCAAGGTTGACGAAAACCGCATGAAAACCGAGGCAACGGAGCTTTTCCGTAAGCTCAATATGACGGTTAACCTCAGCGCCCCGATGAAAACCATGTCGGTTTCCACGCGCCAAATGGTGGAAATCGCCAAGGCCATTTCTTATAATGCGAAGCTTATTGTTCTCGATGAGCCTACTTCTTCTCTCACCGTAAGAGAGGTTGAAAAGCTTTTTGAGATGATGCGCAATCTAAAGGAGCAGGGAATCTCGCTCATCTACATATCGCACAAAATGGACGAGATTTTTGAAATCTGTGATGAAGTCTCCGTCCTTCGAGACGGTAAAATGATCGTCACTCAGAAAACGGACGAAACCGACATGAACCAGCTCATCACTTACATGGTCGGCCGTCCCTTGGGTAACCGCTTCCCGAAGATTGATAATACCCCCGGCGATGTTGTCCTCTCCGTTCAGCATCTTTCCACGAAGTATGAGCCTAATCTGAAAGACATTTCTTTCGATGTGCGCGAAGGCGAGATATTCGGCCTTTACGGGCTTGTCGGCGCGGGGCGCAGCGAGCTTTTGGAAACGATATTCGGCGTTCGCACGAGGGCGGCGGGGCGAGTTTATTATAAAAATAAGCTCATGAGCTTTACCAGCGCCAAGGATGCGATGAATCACGGATTTGCGATGATTACGGAGGAACGCAAGGCGACCGGCCTATTCATGGAGGGCGACTTGGTCTTTAACTCCACAATCTCCAATCTCCCGCATTATATGTCCGGCATAGCTCTCTCCAATGACAAAATGGTGAAAGCCACCGCCAACGAGATAAACATCATGCACACCAAGTGCATGGGGCCGAGAGACGCAATAACCTCTCTTTCGGGCGGCAACCAGCAAAAGGTTATCTTCGGCAAATGGCTTGAAAGAGACCCCGAGGTGTTCCTCATGGATGAGCCTACCCGTGGCATAGATGTCGGCGCGAAGTATGAAATCTACGAGCTGATAGTTAAAATGGCCAAGCGCGGCAAGGCGATAATCGTGGTATCCTCCGAGATGCCGGAAATCCTCGGCATTACCAATCGAATCGGCGTTATGTCCAACGGGCGGTTGGCCGGCATTGTCAACACCAAGGAAGCCAACCAGGAAGAGCTTCTCAGATTGAGTGCCAAATACCTTTGAGTAGAGGAGACGGAAACATGGCTAATATTGATAAAATCCTCAGCTATGAGGAAGAACAGGAACTGTTACAACCTATTGACAGCTATGTAGGCGCGATTCAGCAGCAGATTAACGCGCTTCGTGCCGACGGTACGGACAGAGTTATTGCGCTCAATAACCACATAGCCGTTATAAAGGAAAATGCGAACTACACCAAGGAAGAGAAAAAGGCGATAATCGCCAAGGACAATGAGGAGCTTGCAAAGGCTAAGGCTGTTGAAGCGCAGAACAAGGAGCAGATAAACTCCCTCATCGCCGACGCTATCTCTTTCCTTGACAAGCATTACGAAAGCGACTATTATACCCCTGTTGTGAAGTCCTGCAAATTGCAGAAAGCAGCAGAGGAAAGCCGCTACGCCGCAGAGCTTGCCGAGCTTAAAGCAGAGCATGAAAAGGAGCTTGCAAAGCTCACGGATCAGGGCGAGATTAAAGACGAAAAGTACGTCTATAAAAACCGCCAATTCGATGCCAAGCTCAAGCATGACTCCACCTTGCAGCAGATAAAGGATCGCGTGCATAATGCTCACGCGTACCGTTATCACCTCATTGACCTTTTGCGCCTGTCCCACTTCACCACGGCGGAAAAGCTCAAGCAGAAATGGGAGAATTATAAATACACCTTCAACGTGCGGCAGTTTTTCCTCACGAACGGCCTTTATATCGTCATCGTGTGCGTGTTTGTTCTGCTTTGCGTCCTCGCGCCCGTTGTCAAGGGTACTGACCTTTTGACCGTCAACAATATTTTGAACATACTCCAGGCGGCCTCACCCCGTATGTTCCTTGCTCTCGGTGTCGGCGGGCTTATTCTCCTCGGCGGTACTGACCTTTCTGTCGGCCGTATGGTTGGTACAAGCATGGTGCTTTGCACGATGATAATGCACAAGGGCATCAACACCGGCGCTATCTTCGGTCATATCTTTGACTTTACCATGCTCCCCATCGGGCTTCGCGTCGTGCTTGCGCTCTTGGCTTGCTGCCTTGTCACAACCACGTTCTCGGCCATTGCGGGCTTCTTCACTGCACGCTTTAAGATTCACCCCTTTATCTCCACCATGGCGAATATGCTTATCATGTTCGGTCTCATGACCTTTGCAACTAAGGGCGTTTCTTTCGGCGCTATCGAGGTTTCCATTCCCAAGATGATTATGCCGAAAATCGGCCGTTTCCCGACGATTATTCTTTGGGCGGTCGCGGCAATCGCAATCATGTATTTCGTTTGGAACAAAACAACCTTGGGCAAGAATATGTACGCTGTCGGCGGCAACGCGGAAGCGGCTGCGGCCTCCGGTATCAACGTTTTCAAGGTCACCATTACGGCCTTTGCAATCGCCGGCTTGCTCTACGGCTTCGGCGCTTGGCTTGAGTGCATCCGTATGGTCGGCTCCGGCTCTGCGTCCTACGGCCAAGGCTGGGAAACTGACGCAATTGCGGCCTGCGTTGTCGGCGGTATCTCGTTCTCCGGCGGTATCGGTAAGATCTCCGGCATAGTTGTCGGCGTGCTTATCTTCACCGCGCTCACGTACTCCCTCACCGTTCTCGGCGTTGACACTAACCTGCAGTTCGTTTTCTCCGGCATCATCATTCTTGCTGCCGTTACAATCGACTGCTTGAAGTACGTGCAGAAGAAGTAAGCCGCATTATTTAAGCTGTCATAAAAGCAAAATAGGCGCACGTCCGTGCGCCTATTTTCAACACAAAGGAGAAACCACCATGAAAAAAATCTATAAATTCTCTGCCCCCGGCCGCACTGAGATAAGCGGCAACCAGGTCGATCATCAAAATGGCTGTGTGCTCGCGGGCGCTGTCAATCTGCAAACGACGGCGGAGGTTTCCCTCAACGATTCCGATATCATTCGCGTCAACTCCGAGGGCTACCCCCCGGTTGAGGTTGATATAAAGGATTTGTCCGTCCGCGAAAGCGAAAAGAACACCACGGCAGCGCTTGTTCGCGGCGTGGCGGCGGCGTTTTTGCGGCGCGGCTGCGTCCTTTCGGGCTTTGATGCCAGCGTCAGCTCCACCGTGCTTCCCGGCAGCGGCCTCAGCTCCTCTGCCGCCTTTGAAGTGCTCATGGGCACTATTTGCAATGAGCTTTTCTTTGATAAGCGTCTCACGCCAGTGGAGATTGCGCAAATCGGCCAGTGGGCGGAGAATGTCTACTTCGGCAAGCCCTGCGGCCTTATGGATCAAATGGCCTCGGCTGTCGGCGGCATGGTGTTTATCGACTTTGCCGATTCCGATAAGCCCGTTGTCGAGCGCTTGGACTTTGACTTTTCTGCGGCGGGTCACGCCCTTTGCATTATAGATTCCGGTGCGGATCATGCGGATATGACGGGGGAGTATGCCGCCGTTCCGGGTGAGCTTCGCGAGCTGAGCGCGCTTTACGGCAAGTCCGTTTTGCGTGAGGTACCGGAAGAGGAGTTTTTCTCAACCCTTTCCGAAGTCCGCCACAGAGTGCCCGACCGCGCTGTTTTGCGCGCGTTCCATTTCTATCAGGAGAATGACCGTGTCCGCCGTCAGGCGGCGGCACTGCGCAATAATGATTTTGACGCGTTTCTCCGCCTTGTCAACGAATCCGGTCGCAGCTCGTGGATGTATATGCAAAATGTCATCCCCGCCGGTGCCGTTGAGCATCAGGACATGGGCGTGGCGCTTGCCCTGTGCAATACGCTCCTTAAGGGGCGCGGTGCAAGCCGCGTTCACGGCGGCGGCTTTGCCGGTACGGTTCAGGCGTTTGTGCCGTTGGATATGCTCGATGAATTTAAAAGCGGCATTGAAGCCGTGCTCGGCGAGGGAAGCTGCCACGTTCTCTCTATCCGCAACGAGGGCAGCGGCCTGATTGAGTAAGAGCTTAATATGCAAACACAAAACGCAGTGCGATTTTTCGCACTGCGTTTTATCAGCTATATTCGCTTTCGCCGTAGCTTTCCGCTTCCTGCTCTTCATCTGGGTTGAGGGTAGTGTCCAACAAGTCCAAAAACAGCGGCAAAACGGCGTTTTTGGAATCCTCGTGCCACATTACGCCGAAATCGAGGCACTTTTCCTTTATCGGGACAAAAGTGATGTTATCCGAAGCGTAAAACTCGTAGTTTTTCATCCAGCCCGGGAGAATTGAAACGCCCATCCGGGTTTCAATTTGCATTACAATTGTGTTAAACTGCTTGGACGTAGCCGTGTGCTTTATTACCAAGCCGATTTCGCTGGCTGCTTCCTGTACGTACTTGCGCAAGCCAAGCTCCGGTGTGTCCTCGGTCATGATGAAAGTCTCGTCCTCCAGCAGGGAATAATCCGTCCCGCCTGACGTGACAAACGGATGATCCTGCCTCAAAACAAGGCACAAATCTTCTTTCCACAGCACTTGAAAAGACGGTGGGTGCTTTTGCGGCAATGCGCGATGGTCAATCCATGAAAATGCTACGTCAGTTTCTCCGCTTTCCAAAGCTCTTCTCAGCTCATTCAAAGACCCGCTGAACAGATCCGGCACAATGTCCGGGTAAACCCGGCGGAATTCCTGCAAAATACCCGTGAGTATCGGCTGAAAAACAACATTGTAGCCGATTTTGATGTGTCCGCGCAGTCCGGCCTTGGCTCTGAGCAATTGTTGCTCAATGCCCTCAAGCTTTGCCAAAATCTCTGGACACGCTTTTTGCAGTATTTCCCCCGCAGGCGTGAGAATAACAGTGCGTGAGTTGCGCTCAAAAAGCGTCACGCCCAGCTGCTTTTCCAAGTCCGCAATCTGTTGGCTCAATGCGGGCTGGGCGAGATAAAGGTTCATCGCCGCCTTAGTGAAGTTCAGACACTTCGCCAGCTCCATGAAATAACGCAGTTGTCGGGTATTTATGTCTATAAGAATCACCCCGTTTCTTATGCTTTCTTTCGCAGTTCAAATATTTTTTACTTATTCTTAATTATAATGTAATTTATTAGTCAAGTCAACAAATTGAACCCACCCCTGAAAAAACAATCAATAGAAAATCATTATAGACCTATAAGCAAAACCAATTGATTGGCCGAAGTGGTTATATGAATAATTGAGCCGTAATGCGTTTTTGATTAATAATTTAATGCTGTGTCGGCCGTTGCCGACATGATGTTTTGCTACGCAAAATGATATGGCTCATTCCATTCGCAATGATTAGATGTTTGCCCATAATGCGGCAATGCCGCGCATCATTAGCGTAGCGTTATCATTGGCTAAGCCAACATCATTTGCCCGAAGGGCAAACAACATTCCGCCAATATAAAAACCGAATCAAAGCCCAACGAAGTGGGGTTGATTCGGAAAGGAAGAGCGCTGAAGCACTATATATTATCGAGATGCATATCTGCGAAACGTTTGCATCTTGAAAGCGAGGAGCAGCAGAATGAGCGCGAGATGATTTTGAATGCGGAGCATAAAAAATCGTCGCAAGCGATATGACGCTTGCGATGCACAAAACGAAAAACCGAAT
>CAZGFK010000073.1:0-6847 GCA_964524815.1 uncultured Oscillospiraceae bacterium | reverse complement strand
AAAAAATCGTCGCAAGCGATATGACGCTTGCGATGCACAAAACGAAAAACCGAATCAAAGCCCAACGAAGTGGGTTTGATTCGGAAAGGAAGAGCGATGAAGCTCTCTCGTTTTATATCGCAATGCAAACCAGCGAAGCGTTTGCGTTGCGAAAGTGAGGAGCAGCAGAATGAGCGCGAGATGATTTTGAATGCAAAGCAAAAAAATCGTCGCAAGCGATATGACGCTTGCGACGAACTGGCGGAGAAGAAGGGATTCGAACCCTTGATACCCTTATGGGGTATACACGATTTCCAATCGTGCGCGCTCGACCAACTACGCGACTTCTCCGTGTGCTCGATTAAAGACAATATCAAGTTGTCAGCTTGAACATTATAATTCACACGCGCGCTAAAGTCAAGGAATATTTTCACGATTTTTGCAAAACTTATTCTAGGGGACGCAATTTGCAAATCATCCGCAACCGCACACACCGCTGTGACGCGAAAAAAGGGGCTGAAACCAACGTGAAAATGACAAATGACGAATACAAAAGGTACAGCGAAGCGCACGCGCCGCGCTCCCGCGTGAAAAGAAACCTCTTGCGCGCATTTATAAGCGGCGGGGCGATATGTGCGCTCGGCCAGCTCATTATGTCCTTGTGGGGCGCGGCGGGACTTAGCGAAAGTGATGCTGGAACGGCAACATCCATCACGCTCGTGGCGCTCGGCGCGCTGTTGACGGGGCTTGGCGTATACGATGACCTCGCGCGCTTTGCGGGAGCGGGAACGCTCGTGCCGATAACGGGGTTTGCAAACGCCGTTGTCGCCCCGGCGCTGGAGTTCAAAACCGAGGGGCTTATCACCGGCACTGCCGTGAAAATGTTCACCATCGCAGGTCCGGTAATCGCATACGGCGTGAGCGCAAGCACGATTTACGGAATTATTCTGTGCATTCTTGCATAAAAAAGGAGATTTTACAATGGCAAAGAAAAAGTTCAAAGAGAAAAAGCCGCAGCCTGCGCCCGTGCTAACCGGGCACGATGAACGCGCCGAGTGCCGCTCGGCGGACAGAAGCCAATTTGAAGGCACTTCCGACGCGCCGGACGGCGTGACGGGCAACTGGAGCTGAGGCTAAAATGGGCGCGATGGCTTTTGCGCGCCCACTAGCTATATTTTTTACTCTATCGTGAGTATTTCCTGCACTCCGTTCAGCTCATAGGATATACGAAGCCCCTGCGCGTCATTCATCACGCGCACATTTTTCGCCTCGCGATTTTTCAAAAGCAGTGCAAACTTTTCACGCATAGCGGGCGTATATTTGCCCATATCGTCCGATGTGAGCAGCACGCCGCCGAAGAGACTGTTGACCGTGGCAAGCTTATATTTTTCCTCTTGCGTGAGCTTGATGTTTTCTTCGCGCAGGAAGAAAACATCCGGGTCGCTCAAATATGCCCTGCCGTTAAGCTGGCGGCGGAAAACACTGTTGAGTATGGCGCGGCGGGTGGAAACCGTTTCGCGGTTTGCCCGACGGACAAGGAAATTATTATTCCAATCAAGCCCCACATCGCAGCTCACACGGCAGTAATCCACAAGGCCGAACGCCGGCATTGTCGGCACGCCGCAGCCCAAAATAAGCTTATCGCCGCAAAGCTTTCTCAAAAGCTCCATTGCGCGGGTCATTCTCCCCGCTCGCGTCTCATGCGAATCGCCGAACGGCGCGGCGGCGTAGAGAAAATCAAGCTTCACAAGGTCGATGTGCCACTCGTTGAATACTCTATCAAACACCCGCTCTAAGTAATCCACAAACTCCGGATTATCTATATCCAGCGCGTAAAAGCCGCCCCAGTTGCACCCGCAGTACCATTCCTTGCCCTCGTGGCGCAAGAGCCAATCCGGATGCTCGCGCATGATTTTCGACTCCTTTTGGCACACGAACGGCGCAAGCCACAGCCCCGCGAGATAGCCCTGCGCGTGGATTTTCTCCGTGAGCGGCGCGAGTGAACGCGGGAATTTTTTCTCGTCCGTTTCAAGCCAATCGCCTACATACGGCTCCCAGCCGTCATCTATTTGGAACAGGTCACCCGCGCCCAAAAGCCCGGTACAGCCCGCGAGGTCACTTTCCACTGTGGCCTCGGTGATGTTCTGATAGCGGTTATACCAGCTTGAATACCCCACGAGGCGGGGTGCGGCGCCGTTATGGATGTTCATCGCGTCAAACCATGCGTCAAAAACCGCGTCCTCGCCGCCCTCGGCGAAGAACAGCTCAAACACCTTGTACTCCCCGTCACATTCTATCCCGGCGCAGTCGCGCTCAACGCTGAGTGTGTTTTGCTCGGCATTGTAGGTGAAAAGCGTGTACCCCGCGCGCTCATCCAGCGAGGCAATAAGCCGATAGTTATCCCCGCTTCTAAAATAGCACCAGCTTTCTCCGTGCAGTACGCCGCGCTTTTCGGGATAGTCTACAAAATGATAATCGCCGTAGCGATCCATGCCGTAGTGGTTAATCAGGGCGCGCGGATAATGCCCCACGCCGGGAATCTTGTCATCGCGCGTGTATTCGGGGCAAAATGTCCAAGTCTGATAGCCGTTTATGAATATGCGCTCATCGTCTGTCGTTTCCACGGGTATCTTCGCCCGAGCTGACACAATGGTGTCCTTCGGCAAAACGGGCGCAAAGCGCCATTCGCCGCTTGTTATCTCAGCTTCGCCGCGCATGGGTGCGCTCTTTTCAAAGAGGATTTCGTAGCTTATTTTGTACATATTCCGCCCCTCGCTTTACATTATATATAAAGGAAAACGCCGGGGAAAAGTCTCCCCGGCGTTATTATAGCGTACTTATTTATATTATTCAAGCTCTTCAAGCGCCGCCAAGAGAGCATCCACCTTGTCGGTGTCCTCCCAGCGCACGCCGAGATCCTCGCGCCCCATGTGGCCGTATGCAGCAAGCTGACGGTAAATCGGCTTCTTCAGGTCAAGCTCGCGGATTATCGCGGTCGGGCGCAGGTCAAAGACTTTTTCAACAGCCTCGGCCAACGTGAAATCGTCCACCTTGCCCGTGCCGAAGGTCTCTACCAGCACGCTCACGGGCTTTGCCACGCCGATGGCGTAGGCAAGCTGCACCTGGCAACGCGTGGCGAGCTTTGCCGCGACAACGTTTTTGGCGATGTAGCGCGCGGCATAAGCCGCAGAGCGGTCAACCTTAGTCGGGTCTTTGCCGGAGAACGCGCCGCCGCCGTGAGGCGCGGAGCCGCCGTAGGTGTCAACGATTATTTTGCGCCCGGTAAGGCCGCTGTCGCCCTGCGGGCCGCCTATCACGAAGCGGCCGGTGGGGTTGACGAAGTACTTGGTGTTCTCGTCCAAAAGCTCAGCGGGGATAATAGGCTTTATAACAAGCTCTATCATGTCGTTACGGATGGTTTCAAGCGCGGCATCGGGGGCGTGCTGCGTGGAGATGACAACGGTGTCCACGCGCACGGGGCGGCGGTTTTCATCGTATTCCACGGTGACTTGGGTTTTCCCGTCCGGGCGGAGATAGCTCACAAGCCCCTGCTTTCTCACATCGGTCAGGCGCTTGGCAAGCTTGTGCGCAAGGGAGATTGCAAGCGGCATAAGCTCCGGCGTTTCGTCGCACGCATAGCCGAACATCATGCCCTGGTCGCCCGCGCCGTTTTGAAGCTCGCTGTCCTCGCCGGACTTGGTTTCAAGCGAACGGTCAACGCCGAGCGCAATATCGCCGGATTGCTCGTCGATATTGGTGATAATACCACAGGTGTCGCAGTCAAAGCCGTATTTGGAGCGGTCATAGCCTATCTCACGCACGACTTCGCGCGTCAGCTTCGGGATATCCACGTAGCACTTGGTGCTTATCTCGCCCATGATGTGGATAAGGCCGGTGGAAGCGGTGGTTTCGCAGGCAACGCGCCCATCGGGGTCGGCGGCCAATATCGCGTCCAGCACGGCATCGGATATCTGGTCGCAGATTTTATCGGGATGCCCCTCGGTTACGGATTCTGATGTAAAAAGATAATGCTTCATATGTGTTTCTCCTCTCTGTACACTGCTCGGCTTTGTTTCGGCGCAACAAAAAATTCCGCCCGCCGGCGGAATCGCGTTAATATCAAAGACAAAGCCTCATCTTTCGTTTCACCGCCGGATTTAGCACCTTGCACACGCAGGTTGCCGGGTTTCACAGGGCCGTTCCCTCCACCGCTCTTGATAAGGTATTAATTTTTACGCCGCTTATTATAACAGCATTTCTACTCTTGTCAACCGTTTTAATGTAAATAATCCTGCAATACTTCTTCATTTTTTCGCGAAAGCGTGTTATTATTCTATTATAAACCGTTTATTTTATCCCAAGGAGATTCTGCATATGAAAAATAACAAGCTTTTGCGCTCGCTTATCCTTGTTTTGGCGCTGGTGTTTGTGCTCGGCTCGTGGTTTTTGCACGGGGACGAAAACGACTTTGAGCCTGTTGTAGTTGCATCAATCAACGCACAGCGCATTACATCATCCCCCGATGACGGCGCTTTGCCGGATAATACGGACGATGCCGCCGCACCTGACGCGGCTTTGCCAGCTCTTAACGAGCACGGTACATATGATTCAAAGGACGATGTCGCGCTCTTTATCCTCACATATGGCCGCCTGCCGGATAACTACATCACTAAGGCAGAGGCCGAGAAAGCCGGGTGGAGCGGCGGCAGCGTTGAAAAATACTGCCCCGGCAAGTGCATCGGCGGCGGGCGCTTCGGCAATTACGAGGGGCTTTTGCCCGAAGCTGACGGCAGAGAGTGGACCGAGTGCGACATTAACACCCTTTCCGCTTCCTCTCGCGGGGCAGAGCGCTTGGTTTTTTCAAATGACGGGCTTATATATTACACGCCCGATCATTATTCTTCCTTTGAGCTTTTGTACGGCGAGCCTTGACAAAACCGCGCTCGACAAAAACTTATCTCCCCATATAAAAACTTTTCGACAAAATTCGACATTCCAAAACAAAGAAATTTTACTGTATTTGTCGAAATGTATTGCGTACTGTCGAGTCATAGTGTATTATGTCAACAAGTTGATTATATTTTTCGACAGCTTTCTGTTGTTCTGCGTGTGTCAACTATGGTAAATTTACTTCGACAAGACGGTGAAAACTGCTTTTAAATACAGCGTGCTCCGCACAGCGCAATTTGGGAGGAAAGAATTATGGAAACCAAAATCCGCATTCTCGCAGCAGACTCAAACACTGAATTCTGCAAAACGCTCGAACGAGTGATGGCCGCAGAAAAGGACATGGAGCTTATCGCCTCGGCATCGGACGGGGCGGAGGCTCTCGCGAAAACGGCCGAGCTTAAACCCGACCTCGTGCTTTTGGAGCTTGTGCTCCCGAAGCTGGACGGGCTTGAGGTGCTTCGGCGTATGCCGGAAACCGGGTACAAGCCGAGCGTTATTGTCCTTTCCGGGTTTATTAACAATAATGTCGTGGCGGCGTGCTCTGCCGCCGGGGCGGACTTCTTTATCACCAAGCCCTGCGATTCGGCAACTTTGCTTACGCGCATACGCCAGATAGTCGGCTCTGCTAAGTCCGCCGTGGGCAATGTCGGCTACGATTGCCGCGCTATAACCTCGCATATGCAGACGCAGGAGGAGGCCAACCTCGAAGCCACTGTGACCGATATCATCCACGAGATAGGCGTACCCGCGCACATTAAGGGCTATCAATATCTGCGCGAGGCGATTATACTAACCATAAACGACATGGATATGATAAACGCTGTCACTAAGGTGCTCTATCCCGAGGTTGCTCGCAAGTTTAACACCACGCCCTCCCGCGTTGAGCGCGCCATACGCCATGCCATCGAAGTCGCGTGGGATCGCGGCGATATCGAAACGCTTCAGCGCTTTTTCGGCTACACCGTTTCCAACATCAAAGGCAAGCCCACCAACAGCGAGTTTATCGCCATGATAGCGGATAATCTCAGCTTGCGTCGCAAGCAGGTGGCTCAGTAATACGCTTTTTCTCAGCCCCGTGCGGTTTTCGCCGCGCGGGGTTGTTGTTTTGCCCGCTCCCTCTTGAAAAATATGTGTCGGCGGCGTTATAATGGGGTTACTATATAAACGGAGGCCATCCCTATGCCCGAAAGCATTTTCACCACACCTGTCATTGTCACGCCCGACTATACCGGCCAGCACGGCCGCCTTACGCCGCTCGGTGTTTTCACGGTGTTTCAGAACATCGCCTCGCAGCACGCCGAGGAGATAGGCGTGGGTATAAGCGCCTTGGAAGCGAAGAAGATTTTTTGGCTTACGGTACACACGCGGGTCGATTTCTTTTCCCCCGCCTCGCTCTTGGATGAACTTACCGCCGAAACATGGCCGGAAAAATGCGAGGCGCGTGCATATCGCAGCTACCGCAGCTATTCTCTCAAGCACGGTGAGGAGCTTATTGCCCTCGGGCGCACGCAGTGGGTCGTTTACGGCGCAGAGGGTAGGATTTTGAATTTCGGCGCGGCCGGTTTCCCGGAGGATTATGTTTTTGCGGACAAAACGGGCATAACTGCGTCCCCCACTCGCTTTACGGACGATTTTACCGAGTCCGATTATGTCGGCAAGCACATTGTGCGCTCTACGGATATTGATATCGGACACCATATGAATAATGTGGCATATGTCCGCGCCCTGCTGGACTTTTTCCCCGCCGAGGAGCTTGACAGCGGCAAGATTCGCTCTATGGAAGTTCACTATTCTGCCCAGTGCCGCGAGGGTGAGGAGCTTTCCGTGTACTTAAAGCGTGACGGCGACCTTTGCCGCATGGCCGTCAAAAAGCCCGACGGCAAACACGCCCTCTTCGCCGGCGTGAGGCTTGAGGGGT
>CAZGFK010000072.1:0-6860 GCA_964524815.1 uncultured Oscillospiraceae bacterium | reverse complement strand
AAAATATGCAGGTTTCGTCCTTGCTCTCCTCTGTTTAGTTTTCAGGGTACAATCCTGAATAAGTTGGTGTTTTTAACGGTGAGGGTCCACCTGTTCCCATTCCGAACACAGAAGTTAAGCTCACCAGTGCCGACAATACTTGTCTGGAGACGGACCGGGAAGATAGGTCAATGCCAACACAATGAACGCCGCAGAGTAATCTGCGGCGTTTTTGCATATGCAGTTTATATCTATATATTAAGCATAATAAGGAGCAAAAAACCTCGCTCAGCCTTTGGCTGCTTACTTTGTAATGACTATTGCAACGTTATTTGTTTCTCATTAAAATAATTCATACCCTTACTCATGCTTTGTTAGTTTAAAACACCCCGCCGGGAGGCTTGCCCGGCGGGGTGTACACTTATTATATCAATAGAGAGGGTGTTGCTTGCGCGCCATGGAGCGCTTGTCAGCGCTCTTCGCGGAAGTAGGCCAGACCCAAGGAC
The DNA here is from genome assembly GCA_964524815.1 of uncultured Oscillospiraceae bacterium. Taxonomy (GTDB): domain Bacteria; phylum Bacillota; class Clostridia; order Oscillospirales; family Oscillospiraceae; genus Limivicinus. Next base: position 6,375 of record CAZGFK010000072.1, on the reverse strand, counting down.
ATGGGCGGTTGGTTTTCGCGTTTATTGCGCATACTAGTGGCAACAAGAACGATTATCGTAACAATATAGGGGAGCATTTTGTAAAGCTCCTTGACCGCAAGGTTCGTGCCGGTGGGGATGAAGATATAGAGGATATATAGCCCGCCGAAGAGGATAGAACCAAGCACGCTCAGGCTCGGCCGCCAAACGGTGAAGATAACAAGCGCGATTGCAAGCCAGCCGCGGTCGCCGAAAGCGTCATTTGACCACACGCCGCAGGCGTAGTCCATTACGTAGTAAAGCCCGCCGAGCCCGGCAATCATGCTGCCGATGCAGGTCGCCATGTATTTATAGCGGCTGACATTTATGCCCGCCGCGTCCGCCGTGTTCGGGCTTTCGCCGACAGCACGGAGATTCAAGCCCACGCGGGTGTGATTGAGAATGTAAGAGGCGATGAGCGCAACGACTATCGCGAGATACGCGAGGAAGCCGTAGGAAAGAAAGATACTGCCGAGTGCGCCGAGGGAATCGGCCACGGGAAGAGATTTGCTGAACGCAAGACTCGTTGCGGAAAGTGCGATAGAGGGGACTTCGCTTCCCGTGAGCTTGATGAGCGAGCCACCGAAGAAGTTGCCGATGCCAACGCCGAAGGTAGTCATGGCAAGGCCGGTGACATTTTGGTTCGCGCGAAGCGTAACCGTGAGGAAGCAATAGATAAGCCCCATGAGGAGTGAGCCGAGAAGCGTGGAGAGCAGCGGAATCAAAATCGTCAAAGTCGCATTCATGTTCTCTGCGCTGCCGCAGCCCTGCTCATACAGGAATGCGCCGATTACGCCGCTGATAGCGCCGACATACATAATGCCCGGAATACCGAGGTTGAGGTTGCCGGATTTCTCGGTGAGGGTTTCGCCGGTGCTGCCGTAGAGCAGGGGAATGCCCTGTGCGACGGCTCTGGGAATAAAGGAAACTATATCAAACATCTAATCAGTCCTCCTTTACGGTTTTGCGCAGGGTGAGCTTGTAGCTGATGAAAAACTCACTGCCGATGATGAAGAAGAGTATCACGCCGGTGATGATATCGGAAAAGGACTGGTTGAGCATGAACTGCGTGGCGATTTCACCCGCGCCGCGGTCAAGAAGCACTATCAAAAGACTTGTGAAAACCATGATGACGGGGTCGAATTTCGCCAGCCACGAAACAAGCACTGCCGTGAACCCGCGCCCGTCGGCGATGGTGGTGGAAATGGTGTGGTTAATGCCGCCGACAAGCAGCAGCCCCGCCACGCCGCAGATTGCGCCGGAAAGGAGCATCGTGCGAACGATTACGCGGTTGACCTTGATGCCGACATAGCGGGCGGTGCGCTCGCTTTCGCCGACAACGGAGATTTCATACCCGTGCTTGGTGTAGTTGAGATAAATATAAACGAAAACGGTTATCAACAGCACGACAAGGATGCTCAAAAGATACTTGTTGCCGACAACAGGCAGCCAGCCGGCCTCGGTGTTTTGATTGATTATGCCGACCTGTCCCGCGCCTTTCGGCACTTCCCACACGATGACGAAGAACGCAACAAGCTGCGTGGCGACATAGTTCATCATAAGGGTGAAGAGCGTTTCGTTCGTGCCCCACTTGGCCTTGAATATGGCCGGGATACCCGCCCAAATCGCACCCGCGACTATAGAGGAGACAACCATAACCGCGATGAGCGCGGCGTTCGGCATTACCTCGGCAAGGCACTTCATGCAGGCCGCGGCGGCGAGGCCGCCCGCGAGCACCTGTCCCTCAGCGCCGATGTTCCAAAAGCGCATTTTGAAAGCGGGGGTAACGGCAAGGGAGATGCAAAGCAGCACAGCCACGTTCTGCGCCGTTATCCAGCAGCGGCGCGCCGTGCCGAATGCGCCGGAAAGGATAGTCGCGTATACCTTAATGGGGTTAAGGCCGGTGGTAACGCCGGTGATGAGGGCGCAGGCGATGAGCGCGAGCACAACCGCAAAAAGGCGAATGCCCCAGGCCTTGTACCAAGGCAGTGCGCCGCGCTTGACGATATGGAAAAGGGGCGCGTTATTTTTGTTATTCATCTGCACTGTTCCCTCCAAGCTTAGTCATCATCATGCCGACATCGCGCTTTTTCGCGCCGCGGCCGGGGATAATGCCGCTGACCTTGCCCGAGCATAGCACCAAAATCCTGTCGGCCAGCTCCAGCAACACGTCCAAGTCCTCGCCGACGTATATCACGGCGACGCCGGCTTGCTTTTGGCGGTTTATGAGGTCGTAAATGGTGTAAGAAGAGTTAATGTCCAGCCCGCGCACGGCGTAAGCCGTCAGAAGCACGGTGGGGGCAGAGGCGATTTCGCGCCCGACAAGCACCTTTTGCACATTGCCGCCGGAGAGACGGCGAACGGGAGTACTGATGCCGGGGGTACTCACTTCCAGCTCGTTCACTACGCTTTCGGCAAGCTTGCGGGGGGATTTTCTGTCGGTGAACGCGCCGCGACCCTTGCGGAACGAGCGGAGCATCATGTTGTCAGCCAAGTCCATGCTGCCGACAAGCCCCATGCCGAGCCTGTCCTCAGGCACGAACGACAGCGCCACACCAAGCTGCGCGATTTCAAGCGGGTCACGCCCGACAAGCTCTTCATGCTCGCCGTTATCCTCAATATAGCTTATCGTGCCGCCTTCGATGGGCTGCAAGCCGGCGATAGCCTCCAAAAGCTCCTTTTGGCCGCAGCCGGAGATGCCCGCAATGCCGAGGATTTCGCCGGAGTTTGCGGTAAAGGACACGTCATCGAGCTTCAATATCCCGTCTATACTGCGCACGGAGAGGTTTTTCACCTCAATGCGCGGCTTGGGGTTGACAGGCTCGGGGCGGGAGATGTTGAGGGAAACGGCATGACCGACCATCATGTTTGTCATCTCCTGCGCATTGGTGGACGCAGTGGGCATATCGCCGATAAACTGCCCGTGGCGGAGTATCGCCACGCGGTCTGAAAGGCTTTCAACCTCGTGCATCTTGTGCGTGATGATTACAACGGCCTTGCCCGCATCGCGCATATTGCGCAGCACGGCAAAAAGCTTATCAGTCTCCTGCGGGGTGAGGACGGCGGTAGGCTCATCGAGGATGAGAATGTCCGCGCCGCGATAGAGCGCCTTGACTATCTCCACCGTTTGCTTTTGCGAAACGGACATATCGTAGATTTTCTGCCGGGGGTCAACCTCAAAGCCGTAAAGCGAGCAGATCTCTTCAATCTTCGCGGCGGCGGCGTTCAAATCCAGCCGTCCCGGCTCTTTGAGACCGAGGACGATGTTCTCGGCAGCGGTGAGCACGTCAACGAGCTTGAAATGCTGGTGAATCATGCCGATGCCGAGGTCGTAAGCGTCCTTGGGGGAGCGTATGACAACTTCCTTATCATCTATGAATATCTGCCCCTCATCGGGGAAATAGATGCCGGAGAGCATATTCATTAGTGTGGTTTTGCCGCTGCCGTTTTCGCCGAGCAGGGCGAGAATCTCTCCTCTGTAAATATCAAGCCAAACCTTGTCGTTGGCAACAACCTGGCCGAAGGTCTTGGTTATGTTGCGCATCTTGACGGCGGCTGTCTTATTATCCATGTTGTCAGCTCCTTACTAGTTAAATACCGCAAAGGACAGCACTGCGGGATAATTATAACGCGGCGCTCTCCTTTACGGTGTCAGAATGATGATATGTGTAATGTAAAAAACGCGGCGGGAGAAATGTGTGGGAAACTCCCGCCGCTCCTACAAAACCGCGGGAACGCCCAACATAGGGAGGTGGTCGGGCGTTCCAACGGAGAGGGGGCTAAATCAGCCGAAGTTTTCGTCCAGCAGGGAGATGCCGTCAATGCGCAGATCGAAGTAAGGCGCAGAGCGGAATTCGCTTTCGTGGAAGTAACCGTCGAGGATAACTTCGGTGTCGGGGGTGTAGGCAGCGTCGGTGTCGACATCGGCCAAGTAAGAGCTGAGAGCTTCACCGCCGACGGTGAAGGTAGCGGCATCGAACACGTGGGTCTCGCCCGCTTCAAGAGCGGCCTTGACCTCGGCGATCTTCTCAACAGTGCCGGCGGCTGCAGCACCCTCGTTAACCTCGGTGAGGACAACAGAGCCGGTGCCGAGAGTGCCGGTCCAGTCGGTGTCTATGGTCTCGCCGTTCATAACGGCGTTCATTGCGTAGGTGAAGTACGGGGTCCAGTCAATGCGAGAGGAAACGATGAAGGTGTTGGGGCAAGCGTCGAGAGTAGAGCCGTTGTAGGAGACGTTGGGAACACCGGCGGTCTCGCAAGCGGTGGGAGCGCCCATGGAGTCAGCGTGCTGGCTGATGAGCTTGCAGTTATTTGCGATGAGCTTGTTTGCGGCTTCCTTCTCGGCGGCCTCGTCATACCAAGAGCCGGTGAAGGTTACTTCCATGGTGGCGGTGGGGCAAACGGAGCGAGCGCCGAGGAAGAAAGAGGTGTAGCCGGAGATAACCTCGGCATAGGTGAAAGCGCCGACATAGCCGATCTTGGCCTCTTCAGCGGTGAACTCACCGGCCTCGATCATCTCGTTGAGCTTCATACCGGCAGCAACACCGGCGAGGTAACGACCCTCGTAGATGGAAGCGAAAGCGTTGTGGAAGTTAGCAAGGTTCTCGGTGTGAGCCATGGTGCCGGTGGAGTGGCAGAACTGAACCTCGGGGAACTCCTTGGCGGCGGCGAGCAGGAAGCTCTCATGGCCGAAAGAGTCAGCAAAAATCACGGTGCAGCCCGCGTCAACAAGCTCCTCGGCTGCTTCCTGGCAAGCCTGGGACTCGGCGATCTGGGTTTTGAATATGTACTGATCCTCGCTCAGGCCGAGGTTTGCGCAAGCGGCCTTGGCGGCGTTGATGAAGTTTGCATCATAGGTGGAGTTTTCATCATGCAGGAAAATGAAGCCGGCCTTGAAATCGGCAGCGGCAGCGGGGGCGGCGTCAACAGCGGCATCGGCAGCCTCGGAAGCAGCGGGGGCTTCGGCGGACTGACCGCAAGCGCAAAGCGCGAATACCATGACGAGCGCCATAAGCAGAGCGACGATCTTTTTCATTTCTTATCTCCTGTAAAAAATAAATTTTTATATCAAAGCCGCTTAAAGCGGATTTGAACTGTGTAATTTGTCTCACCGCCGTGAAAATAAAACGCACCGGGGATAAGGCCGAAATTTCGGCCGACCGGTGCAACGGAGCGTTAACAGGAAAACGAGAAACAAAAAGACGCAGATACAAACACTGCGCCCTCGATTAAAAAACTCCGATAGTCCGGCCATTTACGGCGTCCGGGTAGAGACTTCAAAACCATATCATTTGATTATATCGAAAGCACAATATTAAATTGTATTAAAAACAAGCAAGTGACGCACCGCAAAAACCGCAAATACGCGGCACTTGCTTGGTATGTATATAGATTATCAGTTGGGGCGAAAAAAGTCAAGACAGGGTTTTCTACGATTTTAACAAAATTCGTGCACCAAATTTGTCAATCCTGCACAAAAGTCAAGCCCGTGTCGGACATGGAAGCGATACGCGCGAGAGATTCCACGCGCACGCCCTGCGCGCGAAGCGCGTCCCCGCCGCCTTGGAACACCTTTTCTACCGCGATACCCGCGCCCACCATGGTTGCACCCGCCTGCTCTATAAGGGCTTTCAGCCCGATGAGCGCCGCGCCCGTGGCCAAGAAATCGTCCACAACGAGCACGCGTTCACCCGCGTGAAGATATTCCTTGGAGAGAATGACGGTGTTGGTATTGCCGTGGGTAAAGGAAACGACCTCGGCGGAGTAAACATCGTCGGAGATGTTTTTGGACTTGCTCTTCTTGGCGAAAACGGCCTTGCAGTTGAAAACATACGCCGCCATGATGGCAAGGGCTATGCCGGAGGCTTCGACCGTGAGGATTTTGTCTATCTGCTCACCCTCGAAAAGACGGCGCAGCTCCGTGGCCATATCGTAGAATAAGCGGGGGTCAAGCTGGTGGTTGAGGAAGGAATCAACCTTCAAAATTCCGCCGGGCTTAATTTTGCCGTCGGTGAGAATGCGCTGTTCAAGCTCTTTCATAATGGGCCTCCAAAATATCTTTGCAGAGGCGGAGTTCGGATACTCCTCCTATGCTTAGGCATATGCAATCTGTTTGTTCAGATTACCAACATAAAGAAGAAATCGCCGTCCCCTGACACAGTTCGGCGATTACATCAAAAAACTCCGGGGCTAGCCGTCTATCGGCAGCACCATTTTTTCTGACTTCATTATAAAGCCTTGCCTGTGCATTTGTCAAGTGCCGGGCGGGGTTTTTGTATAGAACCGAAAAAAGCCCGTCGTGAATGCTCGACAGGCTTTGTTTCGGGTAATGTAAAATTACACAGCGCGGGTGACCTT
>CAZGFK010000071.1:0-7473 GCA_964524815.1 uncultured Oscillospiraceae bacterium | reverse complement strand
TTTGGATGTGGGTCTCTGCGTTTTTCGGAATGTGTACAAAATACGCGGAAATCGTCCTCGCCGTGCATTATCGCAGGAAAAACCGAGCGGGTACTTATTGCGGCGGGCCGATGTATTACATAGAAGCGGGGCTTGGAAAGCGATATAAGCTGCTTGCGGTGTGTTTTGCTGTGCTGGGGTGTGCGGCAAGCTTTGGCATAGGCAATATGGCGCAGTCAAGCGAGATTGCGGGCGCGGCGGAATCCCTCTTCGGCGCGGAAAAGGCCGTGACGGGGGCGGCGCTCGCCGTGGTGGTTGCGCTAATCGTCCTCGGTGGGATAAAGCGCATCGGCACGGTGACGGCGTACCTCGTCCCGGCAATGTCGGTTTTTTATGTTCTTGCGGGTCTGTATGTGCTCATTGTCCGCGCACAGGATATCCCGGCTATGTTCGCGCGCATTTTAACCGAAGCGTTTTCGCTCAAGGCTGTGGGCGGCGGAATACTGGGTTGCGGTATGATAAAAGGAATAAAGCTCGGCTTTGCAAGGGGCGTATTTTCAAACGAAGCGGGGCTTGGCTCAGCCCCCATTGCGCACGCGGCGGCAGATACGGACAGCCCCTGTGAGCAAGCGATGTGGGGCATATTCGAGGTGTTTGCCGACACGATAGTTATCTGCTCGGTTACGGCGTTTGTCGTGCTCCTTTCAGGCATTGCGGATGCGCCGAGCGGGCTTGAAGCCTACTCTTCCCTCGGCACGGCGGCGGGTGCGGCGTTCAACGCCGTAATGCACGGCGCACTCGGTGGAAAAATAATTGAATTGAGCCTCATTTTCTTTGCGCTTTCCAGCATAATATGCTGGTGCTATTACGGGGAGAGCTGTTTGGGCTATCTCACAAACGGCAACAAAGCGGCTGGGATAGCATACAAAGCCGTTTTTATTCTCTTTTGCTATCTCGGTGCTGTGGGTTCCGGCGCATTTATATGGGATATTTCGGATACATTGAACGGTCTAATGGCAATCCCAAATCTCGCAACGCTTTTTCTTTTAAGCGGCAAGGTGGGCAAGCTTACGCGCGAATACTGCAAAAAATACCGATTAACGGGTAGCGGAAAAGGATAAACAGTGTTATAATGAACAAAGTTACTTCGATAAAACGCGAAAGGAACACAATCATCATGGGTGACGATATCAAATTGCAAAAAAGAAATCTATGGCTTTACCCCTTGGGTACGGTTGGCAGAGACATGATTTATAATCTCTTCACCAACTTCATTTTAACCTTTATCCTTTTTACCCGCCGCTTGGACGCGGCACAGCTTGCCGCGATTACGGCCATCATTGTCGGCGCGCGCATATTTGATGCGCTCAATGACCCCATTATGGGCAACATCATCGAACGCACCCGCACAAAGTGGGGCAAGTTTAAACCCTGGCTCGTTATCGGCATTTTAACGACCTCGCTTGTTGTATATGCGGCGTTTAACACCACGCTTCAAGGCTGGAAGTTCGTGTGGTTCTTCGGGTTTATCTACTTCATGTACAGCATTACCTACACCATGCACGATATTTCCTACTGGGGCATGATTCCCTCTTTGGGGCGTGACGGCCATGTGCGCAATCAGTTCACCTCACGTGCCACGCTCTTTGCCGGTATCGGCGGGGCAATAGCCGGGTTTCTTATTCCGCGCTTTACAACGGGTTCTTCTACCCTTGGCGGCTCGGCGGCCTACGCTTACGGGCGCATTGCGCTTGTGATATGCGTTCTCGCGCCGCTGTTCCTTTGCTTTACGATTTTCGGTGTGCGCGAAAACCGCGACTATAACAAAACCCCCGCACCACCCATAAGCTTCAAGAAGATTATCTCAACAATCGGCGGCAACGACCAGCTTTTGTGGATTGCGCTTATTTTCCTGCTCCAGCAGATAGGCAACGGCATAGCTGCGGGCGGCCTCGGCTCGACCTATATTTACTTCGATCTCGGTTATCAGGGCGGGTATTATTCCAACTTCTCCACCTTCGGCTTGGCCGCAACTGCGATCTTGATGGTGCTCTACCCTGCCATATCGCAGAAAATCGACCGTAAGCCGCTTATGGGGATTATGACGATTATCGCCGCAGTGGGGTATGTGGCGATGATAATAATCGGCGCTTTCATGCCGACCTCTAACCCCTCGCTTAAATGCTGGCTCTTCACCGTGGGGTATATGCTCGCAAACTTCGGCCAATACAGCTTCTATCTCATTATGATGATTTCCATACTCAACACCGTTGAATATAATGAGCTAAAGCACGGAGAGAGGGACGACGCTATTATAGCCTCGCTCCGCCCGTTCTTGACGAAGCTTGCTTCTGCACTCGTGGCTGTTATAACTTACATTTGCTACATCGTTTTCGGCGTACTCAGCTATACTAACGAGATTTCTTCCTTGGAGCAAATGACCTCTATGGGCGATATCACCGAGGCGCAAAAGCTCGGCGAGATTGCGGGCGTTATCGCAAACGTCCAGCCGGGGCAGAAAACGGGGCTTTTGCTGTGCATTACCGTTGTGCCCTTTATCTTCATGCTCGCTTCGTACATACTCTATAAAAAGCACTATAAGCTGGACGAAAAGGAATATGAGCGCATTTGCGCGGAGCTCGAAGCGCGCAAGGGGGCGCAGGCATGAGCATAACGCGCCTTGCCTTGAAGCTTGCCGCTCCCTTGCCGAAGCTTGAAGAGTTTGATCGCTTCCTTTTCATCGGCCCGCACCCGGACGATATTGAAATCGGCGCGGGCGCAACGGCGAGCAAGCTCGCCGCAATGGGGAAAAGCGTGCGCTTTCTCGTGTGCATTGACGGGCGCTTCGGTCTCGGCAACGCACCCATCGGAATGACACCGAGCGAGCTTATAAACGTGCGACAGAGTGAAGCGCGCCGCTCGGCCAAGGCACTGGGGATTGATGATGTGAAATTCCTCAGCTTTACGGACGGCGGGCTTTATGATAAAAATGAGCTTTTCTGCGCCGTTGTGCGCGAAATCGGCGAATTTAAGCCGGACGCTGTATTTGCGCCCGACCCGTGCGTTACAAGCGAGTGCCACATAGATCATCTCAATGTCGGCGAGGCTGTGCGGCGCGCTGCATTCATTTCGCCCTACGGCGAAATCATGGCGGAGTACGGCGCAAAGAGCGCGCCGGTTAAGGCGCTTGCCTACTATATGACGGCAAAGCCGAATAGTTTTGTGAAAACCACGGGCTATGTGAATAAACAGCTTGACGCGGTATTCAATAATCACCTAAGCCAATTTCCCGTCGGGTGCAGTGATGCAAAGTCCATAAGCTTATACATCAAGCTTCGCGCGGCGGATTTCGGCATGAGGAAGCTTTGCAAAAGTGCGGAGGGCTTTCGCGTTCTCGGCGTGACGCAAATGCACTGTCTGCCTGAAGCCGGGGATTGAATACAAGATAACAAATAACCACTCGTTCATTGAACGGGTGGTTATTGCTATTATATTTGACTTTATACAGAGAAAAGAAGCTCCGTAAACGTGGGGTACGGCCAATAGCCTGTCGCCGTGAGCTGTTCCAGCTTATCCACAAGCGCGCGAACCTCTTCCGTTTTCTTTTCGACCTGCTCATGGTAATAGGTCAAAAGCTCATCGTGGGTGGTAGTGGGGCTGATGGTTTCAAGCGCGGTTTTAAGCTCAATCGTCTTTTCAAAAAGCTCATCATTGAGTATGCACAAGGCATTTACCAGTGCGGCTTCCACCTTGCAGGGGGCATTCGGCATAAGATTCAGCTTCGCGTTCATGTTCTCACAAAGCTTGCTTTCGTAATCGGACACAGCGCTTATTATACCGTGCTGCACAATATCGACAAGCGTGGCGGCCTCAATATGCGTAACCTTGCAGTATTTTTCAATATGGATATCGTGGCGCGCCATGATTTCCTCGGCGGTATATACACCCTGCCGCGTCAAAAGCTCGATGTTCTTCGGCAGAATATACTTCGGCAGTGCCGCCGCTGTGTTGGGAAGATTGGCAAGACCGCGTCTTTCGGCCTCGGCTATCCACGCCTTATCGTAGCCATTGCCGCCGAAGATAATGCGGCGGTGCTCGGCAAAGGCGGTTTTTATGAGGGTATGAAGCGTTGCATTAAAGTCCTCGGCCTTTTCAAGCTCATCAGAAAACTCTCTCAGCGCGTCTGCCATTATCGCATTTAAAACCGTGAGCGGCCCTGCGATAGATTGGCTTGACCCTGCCATACGAAATTCAAACTTGTTGCCCGTGAACGCAAGGGGCGAAGTGCGGTTTCGGTCGGTGGTATCCTGCGGGATAGAGGGCAGCACGTCCACTCCAATGCGCAATGAGCGCTTTTCAAGCTCGGAATAGCCGCGATCCTCAACTATTGCGTCCACTATCCCCTCAAGCTCCGCGCCGAGGAAAACGGATATAATCGCCGGGGGTGCTTCCTGCGCGCCGAGGCGGTGATCATTCCCGGCAAAGGCCACGGAGCAACGCAAAAGCTCCTGATACTCATCCACACCCTTAACAAACGCCGCAAGGAACAGTAAAAACGCCGCGTTCTGGCTGGGTGTTTTGCCCGGAGAGAAGAGGTTTTCGCCCTTATCCGTGGAGAGAGACCAGTTAATATGCTTGCCCGAGCCGTTTACGCCCGCAAACGGCTTTTCGTGCAGGAGACAGACCATGCCATGCTTTTCGGCAACCTTTTTCATCGTCTCCATGACGAGCTGATTTTGGTCGCTTGCGGTGTTGGCATCGGTGAAAATGGGTGCCATTTCGTGCTGCGCCGGGGCAACCTCGTTGTGCTTTGTCTTAGAAAGCACGCCGAGCTTCCAAAGCTCCTCATCAAGGTCGTGCATATACTCGGCCACGCGCGGACGGATAACGCCGAAGTAATGATCGTCCAGCTCCTGCCCCTTGGGGGGCTTTGTGCCGAAGAGGGTACGCCCGCAAAGACGCAAGTCCTCGCGCTTATCGAACATTTCCTTATCAATGAGGAAGTATTCCTGCTCCGCGCCTACCTGCGGGGTAACGCGCTCAACATCTTTTCTGCCGAAAAGCTTCAATACGCGCACGGCCTCGCGGTTCACGCTCTCAATGGAGCGCAGAAGCGGGGTTTTTTTATCAAGCGCTGCACCGCCGTAGGAGCAAAACACCGTGGGAATGCACAGACTGCCATCCTTTATAAAGGCAAAGGCCGTAGGATCCCAAGCGCTGTAGCCGCGCGCTTCAAAAGTGGCGCGCAGGCCGCCTGTAGGGAAGCTGGACGCATCCGGCTCGCCGCAGACAAGCTCAGAGCCGGAAAAGTGCATGATAATGCTCCCGCCGCCGGCGTTTTTTATGAAGCTGTCGTGCTTTTCGGCGGTTATGCCCGTCATGGGTTGAAACCAGTGAGTATAATGCGTTGCGCCGTGCTCCAGCGCCCAGGTTTTCATGCCCTCGGCTATGTCATTTGCAACCGTGAGCGGCAAAGGCTTGCCTGTTTTCAAGCTGTTGCGCCAACCTTGCATAGCCTCCGCGGGAACATAGCGCTCCATTGTATTCTCGTTAAAAACCATAGAGCCGAAAAGCTCAGGTATGCTCTTAGTTTTGTCAGGCATAATAACGCCTCCTTTGCTTAATATTTGCCCCCTGACGCGGCCAAAAACGCGACATCAGGGGGAAATATTCATGTATTATCAGTCGGTGGTGTAGTTATCGAAATAGCCTTGGATGTATACGATGGGCGTACCTTTATCGCCGCTGCCGGAGGTAAGATCGCAAAGAGAACCGATGAGGTCTGTCAGGCGGCGGGGAGTAGTCCCCTCGGACACCATTTTGCCCACCAAGCTGCCGTCTTTTTTCTTTATTTCGCCCTTGATAGCATCGCGAAGTGCTTCGCCGGAAAGGGTGCTGAAATCGTTATCGGCAAGGTATTTGAGCTTAAGCTCATTGGGTGTTCCCTCAAGCCCCTCGGTGTAAGCCGGAGAAACAATGGGGTCGGCAAGCTCCCAAATCTTGCCCACGGGGTCTTTAAAAGCGCCGTCACCGTAAACCATTACTTCAATGTGCTTGCCCGTGAGGGAGAGCATTTTTGCCTGAATATCTTCAACGAGCTTCTGGCAGTCACGCGGGAAGAGCTTAACTTTATCCTCGGTTGCCTTGTTCGTGCCGAGAAGCCCATAGGATTCATTGTAGCCGCTGCCGTTTACGGGGGAAGTAAGAATCTCATCCAAGCCGAAAACGCGCTGGGCACCGGCGGCTTTCAAAATACGCTTTGTACGCGCGCGGGTATGTATGTCACAGCAAAGGACGTTCTTTGTATAAGAAAGAATCGCGCGGGCGTCGTTTGCGAAAATAACCTCAACTTCTGCGCCGCTTTCACGGATAACATCGGAATAATACTGCACATAGTCCATGCCCGTGAACGGGTGCTTAGGATAGCCGAAGAGCTCACGGTATTTATCGAGAGAAATCACATCGCGATAAGGGTCAATCCCCTTTTCGTCAAGAGAATCCCAATCAATAAGATGATTTCCAACTTCATCGGACGGATAAGAGAGCATGAGGACAATTTTCTTTGCGCCCTTTGCAATGCCGCGCAGGCAGATTGCGAAGCGGTTACGGCTGAGAATAGGAAAGATTACGCCGACAGTCTCGCCGCCGAGCTTAGCTTTTACATCGCTAGCAATATCGTCCACGCTTGCGTAGTTTCCCTGTGCGCGTGCAACGATTGCTTCCGTCATCGCGAGTACATCTCTGTCGCGTACTTCAAGCTCGCCGTTTTTTACGGCTTGCATAACGCTCCCGGTGACGATTTCAACAAGATCATCCCCTGCGCGGATAATAGGTGCACGCAGGCCTCTTGATACAGTGCCGACCATTCTTGCCATGATAATTTCTCCCTTCGCTGTAGTAACTAAATAAAAAACGCAAAAGTGATTTTTTAACTCAAAAAGTATACTACAATTCATTGCCGATGTAAATAAATAATTTTGCATTTGGCATGAATTTTATTCTCAGCTAAATGCAAAGCGGCTCACTTTGTGCAATTTAAATAGGAAAAGCAGAGACAATACAAAATATTGTCTCTGCCGTTAGTGTTTAATTGTCGAATGCGGGGTTTACGGCGTATATATTCTTTCTGTTAAGCCTATCCATAGTAATGCGCAAGCCCTCGCCGAAGCGCTGATAATGGACTATTTCGCGCTCACGCAGGAAGCGGATAACATCGTTTACATCCGGGTCATCGCTCAATCGAAGAATATTATCATAGGTCACTCTCGCCTTTTGCTCGGCGCTCATATCTTCATTGAGATCGGCTATCACATCGCCCGTTACGGCCATACCGGCCGCATCCCAAGGTGAGCCGGAAGCCGCCGTGGGGTATACGCCGGCCGTGTGATCCACAAAGTACGTTTCAAACCCGGCTTTTTTGATTTCATCGGGTGTCATATTGCGCGTTAGCTGGTGAACGATAGTGCCTATCATCTCCAAATGCCCCAGCTCCTC
>CAZGFK010000070.1:0-7629 GCA_964524815.1 uncultured Oscillospiraceae bacterium | reverse complement strand
GCCTCTTGGTCCCGAACCAAGCGCGCTACCAGCTGCGCTACACCCCGGTGCTCTCAAAAGCTTTTTTATTATAATGATTCAACGCCCGATTGTCAAGAGCAAAATAGCATTCATACCGAAAGAAAATGAAAAATACAATTATCGGGCGGGGGTGAGGAAATGAAAAAGGGGATAGGTGCGGCACTTGCCGTGCTTGTAGTGCTTTGTGCGCTTGCGGGGCGGCTGATGTTCCCTGACTTTGCCGAGGAAGCGAAAGAGTGCGTTGAGAGCGTATTAAATATATCCTACGGCGCAAAAGCCATTGAAGCAATGGGCGGAAAGCTATTGTCAAACGGCGTATACGACGCGGTTACAGAAGCATTTTCAGACCAAGGCGGAGAGCTACGGGAAGTATCAACTATCAGAAAAGCGCGGCAGGGGAAGAGCAGTCCGTGATAAAAAGCATACATTCAAAATACAAAAGTCCCGTGCGCTTTTCGCCGCTTGCCGTTGTCTCCCTTGCGGCGGCGGTGTATTTATTAGATGCGTATATACTCGCAGCGGTGATTATCGCTGCTGCCGTGCACGAGCTGGGGCATATAATTGCGCTTAATGCGGCGCAATTTAGGGTAAACGGATTTACCGCCGAGCTTGGCGGACTGAGGATTGATTACAGCGGGGAGAAAGCCCCGGCTTTTCATGCGCTCGCCGCGCTGTCAGGGCCTTTGGCGGGGCTTGCATTTGCATTTTCGTGCTCCTTTTTAGCCCGCGCAACGGGCATTTCGTGGCTTGCGCTCACGGCAGGGATTAGTCTTGTGCTGTCTCTGTTTAATCTTATTCCCGTCCTGCCGCTGGACGGCGGGCGAACGCTCGCGGCGGCGCTGTCGGTATTATTCGGCGTGGTGCGCGCGGAGAGAATAATGCTTTGCTTCGGGCGCTTTTTTTCGTTTATCCTTTTGGCTGTCGGACTGTGGCTTTATCTTCGCTCCGGCGGCGTGTGGGTAATGCTTTTTGCGGTGTACTTCATTTTATCAAGTATTGAAAAAACGGAAAAAGTCATGTACAATACAAAAGGATAATTAATATAACGGAGATATAAATGGATAAACGTCTTGAAAGAATACTGCCGCGTGTGCAAAAACCGGCGCGCTACACGGGCGGGGAATACAACCAAATAATAAAGGATAAAAACAAGGTCGATTTGCGCGTGGCGTTTTGCTTTCCCGATACTTATGAAATCGGAATGTCGAACCTCGGCATGAGCATACTTTATAACACAATGAACTCCTTGGACTATGTTTGGTGCGAGCGTGTTTTTGCTCCGTGGGGTGATATGCACGAGGAAATGAAGCGCGCAGGTATTGAACTTTACGCCCTTGAAAGCGGGGACAGTGTGCGCAATTTCGATGCTGTTGCTTTTTCCGTAGGCTACGAAATGGCGTATACCACCGTTCTTGATATGCTTGATATGTCCGGTATTCCCATTCATTCTGAGGAACGCACCTCGCTTACGCCGCTTGTGTTCGCGGGCGGTTCGTCTGCTGTGAATGCCGAGCCTATGGCACCGTTTATTGACCTTTTCGTTGTCGGCGAGGGAGAAGAGGCGGACAATGAGGTTTTGGCCTTGTTGCGTAAGGCAAAGCTTGAAAACTGGACAAAGCAGGAGTTTTTGCGCCGCGCCGCGCAGATAGGCGGCGTATACGTGCCGAGCTTATATGATGTTGAATATAATCCGGATGGTACGGTGAAAGCTATCACGGCGCGTGAGGGTGCGCCGGAGCGCGTGACAAAGCGCATTATAGAAAATCTCGATGCCGTGCCATATCCGACAAAGCCCGTAGTACCAAGCACGGAGATAGTGCATGATAAGGTCAGCCTGGAGCTTTTCCGTGGCTGTGTGCGCGGCTGCCGCTTTTGCCAAGCGGGGCATATTTACCGTCCCATTCGCGCCAAAAAGCCTGAAACCGTAATAGCGCAGGGGATAGAAACGTTGAAGAATACCGGCTATGAGGATGTAACGCTCCTCTCGCTCAGCACAAGCGACTACCGCTGTCTGCCGGAGCTTTTGGACGGGCTTCTTGAATACTGCGAGGGGCGCAGCATAGGCGTGTCGCTCCCCAGTCTGCGAGCGGACAATTTTTCCATGGAAATTATGCAAAGGCTGCAAAAGGTGCGCAAAAGCGGCCTCACCTTCGCCGTTGAGGGTGGCAGCCAGCGCTTGCGCGATGCGATAAACAAGAATGTGACGCAAGAGGATTTACTGCATACCTGCGCGCTTGCCTTCGCGGGCGGCTGGAACGGCGTGAAGCTATATTATATGCTCGGTCTCCCCACGGAAACGGATGAAGATATCCTTGGCATTGCGGAGATGGCAAACCTTGTGCTGCACACGTGGCGAATGAACGCGAAGAACAAAAGCCGCGGCGTGAAGATAACCATATCCACCTCGTGCTTTATCCCCAAGCCCCACAGCCCCTTTCAGTGGGAAGCGCAGATAAGCATGGAAGAGTATCTGCGCCGTGTGAATCTCCTGCGCTCGGCTATAACCGCAAAGAGCGTCACATATAACTGGCACGATGCCGAAACAAGCCTCATCGAAGCCGTCCTCTCGCGCGGGGACAGGCGCGTGGCGCGCGCGGTGGAATGGGTGTGGCGCGATGGCGGCAGATTGGATTCTTGGACGGACTATTTCTCTTATGAGCGCTGGATGCGCGCCTTTGCCGAATGCGGCATAGATCCCGACTTTTACGCTGCGCGTGAGCGCAGTACGGATGAAATATTGCCGTGGGATATGATAGATGTCGGTGTGCGCCGCGAGCATTTTCTGCGCGAGCGCGAGCGCTGTTACGAATCACGCCTCTCGCCCGACTGCCGCAAGCAATGCTCTGCCTGCGGCGCGGCAAAGCTTTTGAACGGAGGGCGCTGTGATGGATAAGCTTAGATTGAGATTCAAAAAAACAGGCCGCGCGATATATATATCGCACCTTGACCTTATGAAAACCGTGCAGCGCGCTTTCTCCCGAGCGGGTTACTCGTTGAAATATTCCGAGGGCTTTAACCCCAGACCTCAGCTTGCATTTGCCCTGCCCCTTTCCGTAGGGACGGGGAGCGTTTGCGATGTGCTGGATTTTAAGCTCAAAGAGGATTACCCGCTTGACGATATGCCTACGCGCCTGACAGCGGCACTGCCCGAGGGAATCGAGATAATCGAGGTGTACGAGCCGAGCCGCAAGGTCGCTGAGATAAAATGGCTTGAAATATGCGGCATTATGGAGTATGATGATAAAAATGCGGCGGAAACGGCGGCAAAGCTTCGCGATTTCTACGCGCAGGATGCTATTATCATAACCAAAAAGACAAAGCGCGGCGAGGGCGAAATGGATATCAAAGCCGCCATTTCATCAATTGAGTTTACGCCCTGCGAAACGGGCGTGGAAGTGAGCGCGGTTATATCCGCGCAAGAGCCAACCTTAAACCCGGAGCTTTTGACCGAGGCTTTGCGCCAAAAAGCGCCGGAGCTTGCGCCGGACTTTGCAAAGTATACAAGAATGGAAACCTACGATGCACAAATGACGGTTTTCAGATAAAGGACGATGCCGATGAAAAAAATCGCGATTTTTCAAAGCGAGCTTGGCGTAGGGGGCATACAAAAATCGCTTGTGAATCTCCTGCGCGCGTTGGATTACGATAGGGTAAAGGTTGACCTTTACCTATCTTCCGATGAGTGCTTTTGGGAAATTGATTTCCCCGAAAAACTGAATATCTATTATCTCGGCAATACCCCGCGCTTGTGCTCATTTATCCCGTTTGACGTGGCAAAGCGCATTATAAAATACTCTTTTCCGCCCGGCGTTGAATATGACCTTGCGATAGATTTCAATTCCTATCAATGCTCATGCGCTGTCGGCGCGCTCACTGTTCCAGCGAAGCACCGCGTTATGTGGATACACAACGATGTGCGTATTAAGCTTCAAAACGAGTGGAAATACCGCATACTATGGCACTTTTTCAAGGGTAAATTCAAGTATTACGATGGATTTGTTCCCGTGTCAAAGGCACTTTGGAAGCCGTTTACGGAAATATCGGGCGTAGAGGAAAAGCATAGGCACACTGTCATACAAAATGTTATTAACGTTAGTGAAATACACGAAAAAATGCTCCTCGACCCGCCTGATCTGACGCTTGACGAAAGAGCCTTTAATCTCGTGGCGCTCGGCAAGCTCTGCACGCAAAAGGGCTATGACATTATGCTTGATGCCTTTTCAAAAGCTGTCGGCGCGCGTGAGGATTTGCGCCTTTATATAATCGGGGCAGGCCCCGATGAAGCGCAGTTAAAGGCCCAAAGCGCGCAGCTCGGTTTGACGGATAAGGTGTTTTTCCTCGGCAATAAGAGTAACCCATATTGCTATATGCGCAAAATGGACGCTTTTATATCCACCTCGCGCTATGAGGGGCAGCCGCTTAATATCATGGAAGCGATGGCAGTCGGCCTGCCGCTTTACTGCTCCAAAA
Organism: uncultured Oscillospiraceae bacterium; assembly: GCA_964524815.1. Taxonomy (GTDB): domain Bacteria; phylum Bacillota; class Clostridia; order Oscillospirales; family Oscillospiraceae; genus Limivicinus. The sequence goes on along the minus strand of CAZGFK010000070.1, from coordinate 3,138 downwards.
ACCTTGAAGGCTATACCGAGGGGCTGATGGGGTATGAGGATATAAGCGCCGCGCTTATAAACGCGCAGAAACAGCCCAAGCACCCGGATGACCTAATTGAATATAATCAGAAGATACTTGACAGCATCTATAATCTTGCCGAGAGCGAAAAATAAAAAAGCGGAAAAAAGTGCTTGCTTTTTGCGCTCGCTTGTGATATCATATCTAAGCTTTTGTGGGTAACACCCACAGGTGAGAAAGGCGGTCCGCTGCCGAGGCGCATTAACGCCCACCGGTTATGAACGTCTATATACAAGGAAGGATTAGATTATGGATCTGGTCAAAATTCTCAGCGAGCAGTACATGAAGCCCGAGCTTCCCGAAATGAACGTCGGCGACACCGTGCGTGTTCTCGTCCGCGTTAAGGAAGGCAACCGTGAGCGTACCCAGGCATTCGAGGGCACGATCATTGCCAAGAAGCATGGCGGCATCAACGAGACTATTACCGTTCGCCGTATTTCCTACGGTGTCGGCTGTGAGAAGGTATTTCCCGTACATTCTCCCTCTATCGTCTCCGTTGCCACAGTCCGCAAGGGTAAGGTTCGCAGAGCAAAGCTTTACTACCTGCGTGACCGCGTCGGCAAGAAGGCGAAGGTCAAAGAGCGTCTGTAATTTTTACGGCAGCTTGAAACAAGAAGCATCTTCTGAAAAGAGGATGCTTCTTGTTTTTATGATTGCTATGAAATTTGGTGGGACTTTCGATGAATGAACAAAAAAAACTAAGTGCTTATGTCGTGGAGAATTGGCTCTTTCTACTCATTGCGGCGCAGCCCGTTTTGGATGTGCTGGCGTATTGGACGAATAATACTCAGTCCAGCTGGGCGGGGTATATCCGCCTTGTCATCATGGCGGCCTTGCCGCTTTGTATGTTTTTTAAGCTTGAAAAGAAGAAGCATTTTTTGATATCCATGTTCGCGATAGGCGTTTTTTGCGTCCTGCATTTCCTGAACTGTTTCCGCGTGGGCTATATAGATATGTTCAGAGATGTGGCATATATGGCGCGTGTGGCTCAAATGCCGATTTTGGCGATATGCTTTGTCTATGCCGTTCGTGATGAACGCATGAAAAAACAGGCCGTGTTGGGGCTTGAGGTTTCAGCGGGGCTTGTGCTGCTGGCGCTTGTACTTGCCGTTATTACGGGGACGGATAATGTCACCTACGGCGAGGGGCTTGGTGTGAGCGGCTGGGTTATAGATAACAACCGCTGCGCAAACAGCATTATTTTGGTTTCGCTTTCCTGCTTTGCCATGTATTTTGCCGCGAAAAGCGAGAATAAGCTTATAAATGCGCTTGTGCCTGTTGTTATATGCACTGTTTTAATCTCGAACGGGACAAAGGCTTGCTATCTCGGCCTTTTCGCTGAGATGCTGGGCTTCGCGGCGTTTCTTGTGCTCAATAAGCTTGTAAACCATGCAAAACTCAATAAGCTTTTGCTTTGCGTGCTGCTTTTGGCGGCTGTTGTTTCGGCGCTTATATATCCGTATACGCCGCGCGCGAAGGTGGAGGCAATGCAGGCAAGCTCCATTGCGCTTAAAGATGAAGATGAGTTAGTGCGATTATTGAAAGAAAAGGGGTATGACCCCGCCGCTATGACGGTGGAAGAAAAGCTCGCCGACCCTGTTGTTAGAGAGATATACGAAGCTTATTATTATAAGCTCATGTGGAATGTGCTTCCCGAAATGTTTGACCGCTTCGGGATTGAGCGGATTATGCGCGAGTATGATATGACGACCTCTGCCGCGACGCTTATTGATACGCGCCTTATGAAGCGCACCTATGCGAAAATGATTTGGGACGAGTGCGATTTAGTAACCCGCCTTGTCGGTTACGAGGTTTCTGAGATAAAAGATCCCGCCCATGATCCGGAAAACGACTGGCCGGCGCTGTTCTATTATTACGGTTATATCGGCTTTGGCCTTTATATTGCTTTTATACTGCTCTTTGTGTGGAAGCTTGTTAAAAAAGTGACGGCGCACTTCAAAGGAAGCCTAAATCTCCTCAATTTCTCGCTTTTGCTGTGCTTTGCGTTGCAAATGGGGCTTGCGGAGTTCTCCGGCGCACTTTTGAGGAGACCTAATGTATCGGTTTATTTATCCGTTGTTTTGGCGCTTATCTATTATCGCACCACGCGCGAAACTACGGCGCTCTCGGAGGTTGAAAGCGTATGAAGCTCAGCGTAATAGTGCCTGTATATAAGGCCGAGGCGTATTTGCGCGAATGCGTGGATTCCATACTCAATCAAACAGAAAAGGACTTGGAATTAATCCTTGTCAATGACGGCTCGCCCGACTCTTCCGGCGAAATCTGCGCAGAATATGCCGCCCGCTTCCCGGAGAAGATAACGGCGCTCAATATTGATAACGGCGGGCAGGGGAGAGCGCGTAACTTCGGCATTGACGTTGCAAAGGGCGACTTTTTAAGCTTTATTGACAGCGATGATTTTATCGAGCCTGATATGTTTGAGCTTATGCTCGCCGCCGCCGAGCGCGAGGGTGCAGACATTGTCGTGTGCGACTTGGAAAAGCGTTACGCTGACGGGCGAATTGAGTATGTCAAGGCTGCCTTGCAGGAAGACGCTATGGCCGCTGTCGGCTCTGCCAGCAATAAGATTTTCAAAAGAAGCCTTGTCGGTGATATACGTTTCCCCGTCGGGCTTTGGTATGAGGATTTTTCTTTCTCGGCAAAGCTTGCCATGATAAGCGAAAAAACGGTGTTCGTCAACGAGCCGCTTTATATCTATCGCATCGGCCAAGAATCCACGATGAATAATAATAACGCCCGCAAGAATCTTGATATGCTTGAGATAATGCGCGATATCCGTTCCTTTGCCGATAACGGCGGATATCAGGATAATTTTGAGTTTTTGCTGATTAATCATGTCTTGCTTGATTCGATAAAGCGCATTGCTTTGCAGTCATCCCCCGATAAAAAAGAGGTTATTTGGCTTTTCCGTGAGTATGTGCGCGAAAATATCCCCTCGCTTTCATGTTGCGAAGCGTATAAGCGCGAAACGCGCAACCGCCGCCTGATAATGTGGCTAAACTACCACGGCTTAGAACAACTGGGGCTGCTGCTGCTGAAACTAAAGGGGAGTATATA
>CAZGFK010000069.1:0-7631 GCA_964524815.1 uncultured Oscillospiraceae bacterium | reverse complement strand
TCCTTGCCGCCCGCCATTTCGTAAGCAATTTGGCTGGCCTTGGTGTTGAAAAGCTGACTTTGATATGAATACGTGCGGTAAGCGCCCCATATAAAGGGTGAAAAGCCCGCGTCTATCATCGCGTCGAGCATGGCGTTGAGATCATCAACATGGTCCGTGCGGAAGTACATATACCTCGTTATTTCTATCCTCGTCACGTCCACTTCATACGCCGAGGAAAGGAGATTATCCTCGTTAACAACGGAATATATGTCCTGATCTATGTCGATATCCGGCCAAATGTCCTCGGTGGGCTCGGGCGTTTCTTCCACCGCGTTCGGGTCAACAAAGGTGACGCTGTCGGAGCTGACATAAGCCCCGTCCACGCCGCCGAAGATAACATTTGTCTGCCGATTCATGCGAGAAATGACGATAGTATATAAAACAAGGCACAAAAACGCCATTGTAAGAATCCAAAGTGTTTTTTTCTTCATCTATGTATGCACCCGCCTTTCTGTGTGTTTTTCAAAAAATCGCGGATATTATATCATAGAAGCACGGCATTTTCAACCCCAAGCTGTATAATCCCCCACCTTGCCGCCATTTCAGCGCAATTTTGGGGTGATTTTCGGATTCCGTTCACCATTGGTGTGTGATTTTGTGTTATGTATATTATATTATGTTTACTAATTCAGTCCGGTTTTGCCTCTTCGCCGAGTGCGGCGCGCAGCTTTTCCAGCGCGCGCTTTTCAATGCGCGAGACATACGAGCGGCTTATCCCGCACGCTTCCGCCGTTTCCCGCTGGGTCTTGGGCTTTGTGCCGTCAAGCCCGTAGCGCAGGGAGATTATCATGCCCTCGCGCTCGGTGAGCGTGCGCGCTATGCTCTCGCGCACGGTGCGGCAAAGCTCCTCCCGCCCGACTTTCTCGGCCATATCTTCCTCAGCGGCAACAATGTCGATAACCGATAAGCCCGCGCCGTCCCCGTCAACCTCCAGCGCATCCGACAGGCTCACATCCCCCGCCGTCTTTCGCCGCGAACGAAAGTGCATGAGGATTTCGTTTTCTATGCAGCGGCTTGCATACGTGGCAAGGCGCACACCTTTGTCCGCGCGATAGGTGTTTATCCCCTTTATCAGCCCGACCGTGCCGATAGATATCAAATCGTCCGGGTCATCGGTTTGGGTGTAATATTTTTTCATGATGTGCGCAACAAGGCGCAAATTGTGCTCGACAAGGATGTTTCGCGCGGTGAAGTCGCCCTCTTGCGCCCACAGCGCGAGGTATTTTTGTTCCTCTTCCGCACTCAGTGGCTTTGGGAACGAATCGCCGGGCGATATGCGAAGCATGAGCAACAGCCCGTTCATCAAAAGCAGCATTGCACTATTCAGCATTTTCTCACCTCGTTCTATTCTATTTCCCTCGGCTCGTACAAATTCGACGGGGAAGAGGGTGAGGGGTGGGTGGACTGATTGCATAGCAAAGCACCGACATTCGCGATGGAATATCGGTGCTTTGGTGTGTATACACTTTTGCGCGTGGGATGGCTTCGCGTTAAGCTTTAGCGGTTTGAGCTTCGTGGGTGACGAACTGCACCACGTAATCGGCAAAGCGGCGGGTGGCGGGGCCTGCCTTATCGCCCGCGGCGATGGCAAGACCGATGGTGCGCTTGGCTTCCGGGATTACGGGCAGGACGCGCACGCGCTCCGTGCGCCCTTTGAGCAGAAGCTCCGGCATAATGCTCATACCGAGGCCGTTTTCAACCATGGCGATAATGGCATAGTCATCCTTGGTGTAAAAGCGCACATTGGGCTTCACCCCGGCACTTTCCAAGGCGCGGCGAGAGTCCTGGTCGGAGCTTTCCAAGAGGCTTATAAACGGCTCATTTTCGCACTCGGTCAGAGGAAAGCGCGGGTAGCTTTCATAGCGGCTGCCGAGGGGCAGGACGGCAAGCAGCCTATCTTCCATGAGCGGAATGCACTCGCATTTGACCTCGCACGGAACATTGACAAAGCCGATATCCACGCTCCCGTCCATGAGCCACTGCTCAACATCGTGATAGTCCCCGTTTTTTAGGACAACATCCACCTGAGGGAAATCGCGCTGGAACGCTTTGAGCACCCCCGGCAGCCAATGCACGGCAACGGAAGTAAACGCGCCGACGCGCACCGTGCCCATATTCAAGCCGCTGATATCGGCGGCAGTTTGGGCAAGCTGCTCGGCACTGCTCAAGAGATTGCGCACGGCGGGCATGAGCTTTTCGCCCTCGGTGGTCAGATACACCCCGGCGCGGCTGCGCTTAATAAGCGCAAAGCCCAGCTCCCGCTCCAAGGTGTCTATAATATGGCTGACGGCGGACTGCGTACAGCCCAGCTTCTCACCCGCTCTCGTGAAGCTTCCCAGCTCCAAAACGGTCATAAGCGCCTGATATTGAGCAAGCGTTGTCATAGCATCGTGTCTCCTTTTTGCGTTATATGAATTTTTTTCATCTTATCATGAGCTTAATTATATTATGTTATATTATAACGAAAAAAAGCGATTTTTCAAGTCCTTTCGGAATATTTTCTCTTGCGCGGTGAAGAAAAAAAGCTATAATTAGAAGCGTTCAAAATGAAAAAGAGAGGAAACTCAAAATGTTTAACACAGCAACAATCTGCATTCTCATCTCCGTGGTTGTATACCTCGTAGGAATGCTCATCATCGGTTTTATTTACTCGAAGAACTCCACGTCCGAGGATTTCTATCTCGGCGGACGCAAGCTCGGCCCTATCGTGACGGCGATGAGCACGGAAGCTTCGGACATGAGCGCATATCTTCTCATGGGTGTGCCGGGACTGGCGTTCTTCTGCGGCGTGGCCGAGGCCGGGTGGACGGCGATCGGTCTTTGCATAGGCACTTACCTCAACTGGCTCATCGTGGCAAAGCGTTTACACCGCTATTCCATTAAGCTCAACGCCATCACCGTGCCGGACTTTTTATCCCTGCGCTTCCGCGACAAAACAAAGCTCATCGAAACCATCGGCGCGCTGACGGTTATCGTTTTCTTTGTTCCCTACACCGCTTCCGGCTTTGCCGCGTGCGGTAAGCTTTTCAACAGTCTTTTCGGGTTTGACTATATGCCGTCGATGATAATCTCGGCGATAGTAATCGTGGCCTACTGCGCCACGGGCGGATTCATGGCCGCGTCCGTGACGAGCCTTATCCAGGGCTTTGTTATGACGATAGCGCTTATAATCGTACTCATTTTCGGCGTACACACCGCCGGGGGCTGGGACGTTGTTTGGGCAAATGCACAGGCACTGCCCGGCTACCTCAGCTTCACTTCCAGCACCGACATCGTTGCGGGCGGCGTGACGAGCTACAACGGGCTGAAAATCGCCTCTACGCTGGCTTGGGGTCTGGGCTACTTCGGTATGCCGCACGTTATCATCCACTTCATGGCCGCAAAGAGCGAAGATAAGCTCACCTTCTCCCGCCGCATGGCAACCGTTTGGGTCATCATCTCGCTGGGCGTTGCCGTTATCATCGGCATCATCGGCTACAGCATGGTTAAGGCCGGGGCGCTCGCAATCCCCGCTTCCGAGGCCGAGGCCGAAAACCTCATCGTAAACTCCGCAGCACTCCTTTCCACCAAAAACGCAGGTCTTGCATTTGTTGCGGGCATTATAATCGCAGGCATTCTCGCCGCGACCATGTCCACCGCCGATGCTCAGCTCCTGGGCGCAGCTTCGGGCGTGACGCACAACATACTCAACAACGTCATGGGGCTCAAGCTTGACGACAAGAAATCCATGCTCATCGCGCGCATCACCGTGGTTATCGTGGCAATTCTCGGCGTTATCTTCGCTTCCGACCCCAACAGCTCCATTTTCCGCGTGGTTTCGTTTGCGTGGGCGGGCTTCGGCGCAACGTTCGGCCCGGTTATGCTGTTCTCTTTGTTCTGGAAGCGCTGCAACTATCAAGGCGCTATCGCGGGCATGATTTCCGGCGCGGCGACCGTGTTCATTTGGAAATACCTCGTTGCTCCTTTGGGCGGCATACTCTCCATATATGAGCTTCTGCCCGCGTTCGTGGTATCTTCTATCTTCATCGTGGTTGTCAGCCTTTGCACCAAAGCTCCCGAAAAAGAAATCGTTGAGATATTCGAGAGCGTAAACGCGTAATATTCACTCCTAACTTTTCATACCCACACACCGAGAGGTGCGGATTTAGCTTGAATCCGCACCTCTTGTGTTTTTTGTTATTTTGTTAGACAATGCAAAACACATATGCTATAATTGCCGTATTATCTCATGGAGGTTTTTATTATGTGTATGTCCTCTCGCCGTGCATTCCTTTGGGCGTTTATAACGCTTTTTCTTATCTCGCCGGCCGTGCTTTCCGCTTGCGGCGCAAGCGCCCCCACCGAAGCTCCCGCGCCGGAAACACCCTCACCCTCGCCCACGCCCGCCGTGGCCGAGCTGACGCTGACGGGTGAAGAAAGCTTGGACTGGCCGTGCGGCATTCCGTTTGAAGAGCCGGGCTACGCAGCAAAGTCCCCCACGGGGCAGGACATCACCGGCGAGGTCAAGGTTACGGGCGAAGTGGACTGGATGACCCCCGGCGAATATGAGCTTTCATACACCGTGCGCCAAGGCAAGGCAGAGCAGGCAAAAGCAAAAAGGCTTGTGACCGTGAACGCCGTGGGCTACCCGGAGATTAAGGCCGGGGACGGGAAGGTTATATACCTCACCTTTGACGACGGGCCGAGCGAATACACCCCGATGCTTTTAGAAATGCTGGAACGGCACAACGCCAAGGCCACATTCTTCGTTATAACCGGCAACAACAAATATCTTGACACGCTCTTGCCCGAAATCTACGCCGCCGGGCATTCCATAGGCGTACACGCGCAAAACCATGAGTACGATGTGCTGTACTCCAGCTCCGAATACTACTTAAACGACCTCAACGCCGCGCGGCAACGCATATATGAGCTGACAGGGGAATACGTGAATCTCTGCCGCTTCCCCGGCGGCAGCGCCACGGCCTATTTTAAGCTCAACAACCGCGAAAAGGGCGCTTGGGACACCGTAACGGCGCAATTGGAGCGCATGGGCATACAGTATGTTGACTGGAACATCAACCCCGAAAACAGCATAAACAGCGGCGTGAGCGTGGTAAACACCGTGAAGCTCTTCTCGCAAAAGTACGACACTCCCCTGCCGCTCCAGCACGACACGCGCCTATACAGCGTAAAGGCCGTGGAGGACATTCTGATATGGGGCGAGGAAAACGGCTACACCTTCCTCGGCCTCGACACGAGCGTAACGCCGGTGCATTCATATTAATTAGCTACTAAGCGCGCGAACTCAAATTCGCGCGCTTTTTCTATGTTTTATTAGACTTTGGGGCGCAGATATGGTATTATACAGTCAGGATATTCACGAAAGGGTCTTTTTAATGAAGCTGACGCGTACAAAACGCAATATTATATACTCTCTGCTCTTTTTGCTCTCGGCCTTTTTGGGGGCGTTTTTCTTCTCGGAAACCACCTCGCCGCTCTACGTTGACTGGGGATACGACTCCGCGATGTTCCAAACCATTGGGAAGTATTGGACAGAGGGCGTGCTGCCGTATGTGGGGCTATTTGACCACAAAGGGCCGATAATCTTCTTTATAAACGCGGTGGGTTATGCTATCGCCGGGCGGACAGGCGTATTCATATTGCAGCTTGTTTTCCTCGCTTTGACGGAAGCGCTTGCATACAAGCTTTTGCGCGTGGTCTATTCAGAACGCGTTTCGCTTCCCGCGGCGCTCTTGCTGCCGGTTATTTTGGCCGCAAACTGGACAGAGGGCAACACCACCGAGGAATACATACTGCCGCTTTTATTCGCGTCCTTTCTCTTCATGCAAAAATGGTGCAATGAAGCTGAGCAAAGCAATTTTAATCACGCGCCGCGCGGGGCATTCATCTACGGGCTGACCTTTGCCTTTGCCCTGTTAACACGCGTGACGAACGCGCTCGGCGTATGCTTAGGGGTAGCGTTCATCGTAATAACACTTATAGCAAAGGGGCAGTGGAAAAACCTATTTGAAAACGCCGGGGCATTTATCCTCGGCGCGGCAGCTCTGATTGCTCCATTCTGCATTTACTTTGCCGCGCACGGGGCGCTTTATGAAATGTGGTACGGGACGCTTTTATTTAACCTTGACTATTCCGCCGCGTCCGGCACGGAGCTGAACAGCCTATTAAATCAGCTCGTTCTCTTTAGGCGGAACATTGCGGGCTGGTGCTTGGTGTTTGCGGCGGTTTGGGGGCTTCTTTTCAAAAAGCGCGGGCGCATAACGAGCGTATTTTGGCTGGTAATCGCGCTTATCAACACGCTTTTCCTCTACACGCTCAACGATTACGCGCACTACGGGATATGCCTTTTGCCGTTTGCATACTTAGCCTTGACGGAGCTTAGAAGCGGCGCACTTGACGAAAAGCGCGCAAAGCTTTCGCGCGCAGTAGCTGTCGCGATGGCGGCGGTGCTGTTAATAAGCTGCTCGGCGAAGATAATAAAGGACAAAACCGTGGTGTACCCGCCGCAGTCCCGCGAGGACTACGGAGACGATTATATGCCGCTGCTGGCTATGATACCGCAAGAAGAACGCGAGAGCTTCATCGCGTTTGACTGCCCGAGGCGGCTATATCTCCAAAGCGGGCTGAAACCGTCCTTTAGATTTTTCACTCTACAGCAATGGATGAGCGTCAACAGCGAGAGATTCGCCGAGATGCTGCGCACGGAGTTTGAAGAGAGCAACGTTAAATGGGTATTGACCTTTGAGCTTTACGATGTTCCCCTTGTGACGACAGACATTATAAATGAAAACTACACGAGAGTTGCAAGCTCAGAATACGGTATATATTCACTTTACAGATTAAACGAATAAACGCAACGAACCCCCGAAAGAATCTGTTCTTTCGGGGGGCTCGCATTACATCAATCTTCTTTTTTCTCGTCGTAGCTTATTTTATAAGTGAAGATTATATTCACTATAGACAGCCCGGCCGCCGTTGCAATGAGCGCAGCTTCAAAGCTGAAGGGCAAAAGGTTTCTGAGAAGAAACACAACCGCAAGGGCAACAACGTCCACGGCCATGTGCGCAAGGTTCATAGACATGACGGCGTTTTGCGTGCCCTTGGCGAGTGCGCTTTTGGTGATGCGGCTGTTTATAAAAGCGGCGAGCGCACCCCAAAGAAGCCCCACTGCCGCGCCGATTGCATACTTCATAGAGAAATCCTCCGTTCGGTTTTCTGATAAATCTATGATAACACAAAACGCGCGAAATGCAAAGGCAAAAATCAACAGAACAGAGAAAAGCAAAATGAAAACCATAACAAAAAGTCCACTCATATGAGCGGACTTTTTGCGGTTATGCGATTAATTATTAATTACTCGTTGATGCCGATAACAACACCGGAACCGACAGTGCGGCCACCCTCACGGATAGCGAAACGCAGACCGTTCTCGATAGCGATCGGGGTGATGAGCTCAACGTCCATATCAACGTTGTCGCCGGGCATGCACATCTCTACGCCTTCGGGGAGAGAGATAACGCCGGTAACGTCAGTGGTACGGAAGTAGAACTGGGGACGGTAGTTGTTGAAGAACGGGGTGTGACGGC
>CAZGFK010000068.1:0-7654 GCA_964524815.1 uncultured Oscillospiraceae bacterium | reverse complement strand
CAGATTTATGCCCGAATTGCAAGTGTTTTATTGCATTTTCTAAGGATTTTTTGTGCGTTGCAAATAGATACGTCGATTATGCAAAACGGATGAATATATTCATTTAATTCTATGCGGTGGTTATGCTTTTGTGCAGCTTTGACTAGGCGGAAACAAACAATTTATAAAACTCGGCTGATTTCAAGGCGTAAATCTGCACAAACGAAACATCGGGTTTTTCAATCTGCAACATTCAACATTCACAAAATGCGCATTTGGGTGAATATTTTTGCAAATACGCTGTTGACATACGTGCATATTTATGCTATCATTCGCAACGTAGTCAAATAAAAATTCATTTCGCCTAAATGGAGGAAACAAAAATGAAAAAGCTTAATAAAATCATTTCTCTTGCGCTTGCTATGATAATGGCATTTGCGCTTTGCGCCTGCGGCAGCCAGTCCGCCGCGACCGAGGCTCCCGCTGCTGCTCCTGCTGAAGAAGCCGCCGCTCCTGCCAACGCTCTTGAAAAGATCAAGGCCGAAGGCGTTCTGTACGTTGCTCTCTCCCCGGACTTTGCTCCCATGGAGTTTGTGGACGCATCCAAGTCCGGTCAGGATCAGTTCGTTGGCTTTGACGTAACGCTTGCCAAATACCTTGCCGAGTACCTCGGCGTTGACCTCGTCATTGAGCCGCTGAGCTTTGACGCTTGCCAAACCGCAGTTTACACCGGCGCAGTCCCCATGTCCATCTCCGGCTTTTCCTGGACGGAAGAGCGTGCCGAAAACTATGAGCTGAGCCAGGAATACATCGCAGGCGAGAACGAGACCGAGCAGGTCATCCTCATCAAGGCTGAGGATGCCGACAAGTACACCACCGCCGAGGACTTCAACGGTCTTGATGTCGGCGCACAGATCGCCTCTCTTCAGATGGATTACCTCACCTCTCAGATTCCGGAAGCCAACCCCATCACCATCGGTGACATCAACACCGGCATCCTTGAGCTCAAGAGCGACAACATCGTCGGCCTCGCCGTCGCAAAGGGCAACGCCGAGTCCATCATCGCCTCCAATCCCGACCTCGTCATCTGCGATTGGCAGTTCTCCGTCAACCTTGAGAATGAAAACAACGTCATCATGATCACCAAGGGCGAGACCGCACTGCTCGAAGTCGTCAACGAAGCGCTTGCCAAGGCCGAGGCCGAAGGTATGTACGGCCCGTGGTATGAAGAAGCCAAGGCTCTCGCCGCATCCGAAAACGCCGCCGAGGTCAGCATTGAAGACTCCGTCGCCTAAAGGCAAACCACTGAACACGCACATATCTAACCCTCTATATATTATCATATTTCGCATATCCCACGCGCCGCAGAGTGCCGTCAAATCTCTCTGCGGCGCACCCCGCCCTCTCGCGATTACATACAACAAGGGAGACATAAACCATGACCTTTATCAGCTTTGACAACATAGTAAAGCTGCTGACGAAATATTGGGACAAGTTCCTCATCGACGGCGTGTCGTACACGCTCGCACTTGCAGCGATTACGGTCAGCTGCGGCGCGATACTCGCCTGTCTCATTGCGGGCATGAAAATGTCCAAAATCGCACCCATTCGGTGGATAGCGTCGGCATATATCGAGATAATCCGCGGCACGCCCATGCTTTTGCAGCTTTATTTCTTCTATTTTGCGCTACCGATGATGATTCCGCTTTTGAACAAGCAGAAGTTTGCCTGCATCGCCATTGCGCTTGTGTGCAACAGCGCCGCCTACGTCTCCGAGGTAATACGCTCCGGCTTGCAGTCGGTAGACGCAGGGCAGACAGAGGCCGCGAGAAGCCTCGGTATGTCAAGCTCGCAGTGTATGTGGCATATCATTGTTCCCCAAGCGCTGCGCACCATTCTCCCCGCACTCGGCAACGAGTTTATAATGATAGTTAAAGATACCTCCCTTGCGTCCACGTTCTTCATCGGGGATCTTATGACGCAGTGCCTCATAGTAAAGGGCGCTACGTATCTGCCGATTGAGCCGCTGGTTATAGTGGGTGTAATATACTTTGTGATGACCTTTGCTCTCAGCAAGATTTTCGGTCATTTTGAAAGGAAGATGAGCCGTGTTGACAGGTGAAAAGATTATAGAGGTAAAAGACCTCAAAAAATACTACAACGGTGACTCCGTAAAGGCGCTGCACGGCGTAAATCTTGATATATACAAGGGCGATGTTATAGTCATTATCGGTCCGTCCGGCTCGGGGAAATCGACATTTTTGCGCTCGCTCAATATGCTGGAAACGCCCACAGCCGGGTCTGTCATATTTGACGGCGTGGATATCACGAAGAAAAAGGGCGCAGACGGCAAGAAGATAAACCTAGACAAATACCGCGAGAAAATGGGCATGGTGTTTCAGCACTTCAACCTCTTCCCGCACAAAACCATCTTGGAAAACCTCACCCTTGCCCCCACGCTCGTAAAAAAAGCGGACAAGGCCGAAACCGAAGCCAAGGCACATGAGCTTTTGGCGCGTGTCGGGCTTGACGACAGAGCCGACGCCTATCCCGCGCAGCTCTCCGGCGGGCAAAAGCAGCGTGTGGCGATAGTGCGCGCGCTGGCGATGGCGCCGGAAGTCATGCTCTTTGACGAGCCTACAAGCGCACTCGACCCGGAAATGGTGGGCGAGGTTCTGGACGTTATGAAAAAGCTTGCCCATGAGGGCATGACAATGGTAGTCGTGACGCACGAAATGGGCTTTGCGCGCGAAGTCGGCAACCGTGTGGTGTTCATGGACGAAGGGCAAATAGTAGAGCAGGGTACGCCGGAAGAAATCTTCTCTTCCCCCAAGAGTCCGCGTCTTCAGGACTTTTTATCCAAGGTGCTGTAATGAACGAGTTTAAAGAAAAAGCGCTCGGCACGGTTGAGGCTAACGCCGAGATATATAACGGAATTTCCGACAGTATATGGGATAATCCGGAGCTGTCGCTGAAAGAGCACTACGCCGCGGAAACTTACTGCGCCGCGCTTGAAAAGCTGGGCTTTACGGTAGAGCGCAGTATATGCGGCGTGGAAACCGCCTTTTGCGGCACGTTCGGCTCAGGCAAGCCCATAATCGGCATACTCGGCGAGTTCGATGCGCTCTCGGGCTTATCGCAGGTTTGCGGCGAAACCGAGCACACCCCCATCGTCGAGGGTGCAAGCGGCCACGGCTGCGGGCACAATATGCTCGGCGCGGGTTCTCTCGCGGCGGCGGTTGCGGTGAAAGAATATTTAACCCTCACAGGGAAGCCCGGCACGGTCAAGTTCTTCGGCTGCCCCGGCGAAGAGGGCGGCTCGGGCAAGGCATATATGGCGCGCGAAAAGCTGTGGACAACGCTGGACGCGGCGCTTACCTGGCACCCCGGCGACACGAACGAAAACTCCACCGGTACAAATAACTCCAGCATCCAGGTGCTCTATAAATTCAAGGGCATACCCGCTCACGCGGCGGGCGACCCCTACAACGGGCGCAGTGCGCTCGATGCAGTGGAGCTGATGAACATCGGCGTGCAGTTTCTGCGCGAGCACATGACGAGCGACTGCCGCATACACTATGCGATAACCGATGCAGGCGGCGTATCGCCGAATGTGGTGCAGTCAAAGGCGGATGTGCTGTACATGGTACGCGCAAACAAGGTGGCCGACTCCGTCAAGCTTCAAGCGCGCGTGGACGATATCGCAAAGGGCGCGGCTCTCATGACAGGGACGGATTTTGAGCGCGTGTTTATAGATGGCACGGCGGAAACTCTCCCCAACTACACGCTGGAAAAGCTCATGCACGATTGCTTTGCCGAAGTCGGCGTTCCGCAGCACACGAAAGAGGAGCTTTCCTTTGCCGCCGCTCTTAAAGAGACGTTCCCCCAGTCAAACTACCCCTCCGGCATAGGCGCGAACTTCTCCGCCGAAATTGCAAGCGAGGTAAAGGCGCTTAAAGAAGTAAACGCCTCGGCGATGAACGACTTTCTCATGCCGTACTACTCCGGCGAGGGCTTTATACCCGGCAGCACGGACGTGGGCGATGTCAGCTGGCAGACCCCCACGGCGCAAATTCTTGTTGCCGCATGGCCGGACGGCGTTCCCGGACATTCATGGCAGGTGGTTGCGTGCGGAAAAACCTCTCTTGCGCATAAGGCGCTGGCCTGTGCGGGCAAGGTGATAGCCTCGGCAGCGATAGAGCTTTTGGATAACCCGGAGCTTTTGAAAAAAGCGCAGGCAGAGCACGCCGAGCGCGCCGCATCCGGCTATGTCTGCCCCATCGAGCCGGACGCCAAGCCCATCGCAATCTGACTGCTGTTTATAAATATTGTTTCCTTTTATATAAAACAAGAAACACCGGTTTTCACCGGTGTTTCTTGTTTTATATTACATATCATTCCCACAGGGGCTTGTCGTACATTTTCAGCACAGTGCCGATACCCTCGGCTTTTGCCTTGCAGTACAGCTCATAGCTTATCATGATGTCCAGCACGCTCAGCCCGGTTGCGGAGGAGTAAACAAACTGCTCATCGTTCTGACGTCCCTTTGACGGGTCAAGAACCAAATCGGTCATCTCGGCAACCTGTTCCTTTGTGATTTTGCCTGCATAGTAGAGCGCGCCGACGGGGCGGGCATTAAGGCTGATCATCTGATTCCAGTCATCCACAGCCAAAACATCGCTCTTAGCCGCGACGCTGTTCGTGACCTCAACCGCACCCACTGCGACAAGCGACTTGCCCGGCACAACCCAGCTTTCGTCAATGAACTCCTTGGAGGATGTGGTCTGCGTGATTATTACCTGAGACTTATCGGCGGCGGCCTTGCTGTCTGTCACGGGGATAAGCTCAACCCACGGGTACTTCGGCTGATACTCCTTGACGATGTCCTCCGCCTTGCTCATGTCGAGGTCGGAAATGTACATCTTTTTGACCTGCGGCATCGCCTCTGCCACGGCCATCACGGTGCAGCGCCCCACCACGCCGCAGCCGATCGAGGTCACGGTGTCGGTGTTCGAGGGGGCGGTGTATTTGGCAAACAAACCCGCCGTTGCGCCGGTACGCATGGCGGTGATGAGTGTGCCGTTGAGCACGCAGAACGGCAGCACCGTTTTCGGGTCACTGAGTATGGTTATATCAATGCCGTAGGGGATGCCGGGCACCTTGGCGTTTTCCTTGGCTTCGGCCGCCCACTTTATACCGGCGATGTTGATGTCTCCGCCGATGAAGGACGGCATACTGTTGAAAAACGACTCCCAAGTCTGCATATCGCTTCCGACGGGCAGCCCCATGTGAGACTTGGCCGGATTATATACCTGACCCGCGCCCAGCATTTTGTGCGCCTTTTCCGTCGCCGCGAGAGTCAGCTTCATGTCGGTCGCGCCGGCTTTTATCGCGTCCTCTTCCTGAAGATATATGAAGGTCGGTTCGTAAGAATTAAGCATGGTTTTTCCTCCGTTGATGTTATTTTTGCGTGTGACGCTCCTGCGCTGCGCGGCGGCTTTCTCGTTTGCCGCGTTTTGCGCATTTTTATGCATATTTATCTTTTCTGTATGCATGATTATACATCTCTTTGCGGTGCTTGTAAATTGACACAAGCAACAGAGTTTTAAGCCACGCACCCTGCACAGCTTGTATAATAATCACCAACAATGAATACCATCCGTTGAAATTGTGCATATATTCAGTTGAGTATTCATATTCACGCGCATAATATGCACGCTTTTGCGCCGCGCCCGGCTCTCCATCTCCCCTAAGCTCCACGCCGTTGTGTTGCCTATTATCCCGGAACTGTTTTTTGAAAGTTTTATTCTGCTTTTTTGTTCCAAAATGCTTCAAAAATTTTGTCTTGTAATATTGCCGAAAGTTATAGACAAATTGCTGAAAATAGTTTAGAATATAACGAGGTCTGGTATAGCCACTGCTCGATGCGAAAAAGAGGCGTTTTTACTCCGCGCCGAGTTGTACGCAACCTAAACAGGAAACATATTTTTTGAAAGGAAGCAAAACATATGGCACACAAAGTGTTAGAAAAGAAAGCCAAGCAAGCTCAGGTTATTTTTGAAGATCTGACGAAGCGGTACGGCATCAAGACAATTCCCACCGTTTTTGTCGCCGACGAACGCAGAGAGGCGCAGCTCAAAAACGCCTGCTTCAAGGATAACCCGTTCCCGCCTCCCGTGAACGTGACCATTCTCAAAAAGCGCAAACCCGCAATGGGCTTGCTTTTTGAAGATGAAAAGATCTTGCAGACTCCCGCAATCGCGGCCGTGCTCGCGGCGTGCTCCTCTGTCGCCACTGAGATAGGCGAGCTGCGCGGCGATGATGTTTCCGGCGCAACCACCACCTGCGATGTAGCGCTTGCCGGTATGCAGGCCAACCGCCTTTACATGGCCAGCCACAAGGGCGCAAAGTTCGCTGTTTCCCGTATGATGAGCGCCATTCGCGTAAACAACGCGTTCAACGGCTCTTTCTTCAAGTACCGTGCCAAGGACGGCCGTGATGTCTCCTTCCACGTTTACTATCAGGATCAGCTCAACAAGCTTGCCGCCGCTTTGCCTTACTCCAAGCACGGCACGAAGTACACCATGCTCTCCATGTCTAAGGACAAAAAGGAAATGGTTGATGTTGTCGGCCGCTATGACGCACTTGACCTTGAAGAGCGCGCCTTTGCGTGCGGCGCAACCGGCTGCATGGTTCGCTCCCGCGAAGAGTGGGAAGCCAGCGAAGTGGGCAAGGCCGTTATCGCCATGCCGCTTATCCGCTCCGACAAGGAAACCGAGTGCGCACCCCCCGCATGGGGCAAACCCGGCGTACAAGGCCCTCTCTCCGGCATCAAGGTGCTCGACCTTACGCACATCATTGCAGGCCCTGCTTGCTCTCGTATTCTCGCCGAGTACGGCGCAGACGTGCTGATGGTTCGTCGCGGCAAGTTTGTCAATCAGGAGCAGGCCATGCTGGAGTTTGACGGCTGGGCCGGCAAGAACTCCATCCAGCTTGACTTCAACGTTCCCGCACAGCTTGCTAAGTGCAAGGAGCTTATCAAGCAGGCCGATATTATCACCTACTCTTATCAGAACGGCGCTCTCGACAAGTTCGGTCTTTCCGAAGCCGAGATTCGCAAGCTCAACCCCAACGCTATATATTCCAACCTCATGTGCTTCTCCGACACCGTTTGGAAAGATCGTCCCGGCTGGGCACCTTTGGCCGAGGATATCACCGGCCTTTCCGTCCGCAACGGCACCTTGGAGCACCCGGTCAACCTCAACGGCGTACCTCTGGACTACTTCCCCGGCTTCATCCTCGCTCTCGGCACTCTCCTGACGATAGCAAAGAAGCTCAAAGATGGCGGCGGCTACAAGGTCACCACTTCCCTTACTCGCGGCGCGCAGTATCTGCACGAGGTCACCGACCTTTGCGAAAAGGGTCTTGAGGGCGAGTTTAACTCCAGCGTTTCCTACGTTTCCTACGAGCCGGTTTGGAACACCGTTATCCACACCGTCAAGGACTGCGCCACGGGCGATGCCGCGTTCCCCGTTCCCGGCACGATAAACTCTGTCTATCCCCCCAACTTTGACAATATGCACTTCGTTGACGGTCAGAGCGACTGGAAGCAGAAGTAAAGCATTATCCTGTGTAAATACCGACAGGCTCGAAATCTCCCGATTTCGAGCCTGTT
>CAZGFK010000067.1:0-7725 GCA_964524815.1 uncultured Oscillospiraceae bacterium | reverse complement strand
GGGATAACAAAGATGAAACACATCCCCTCATTTGCTATTGAGAATCGGATAAAAATATGGTATAGTGTAAAAACAAAAATGTTTACGCGGCGAAAAGGAGATTGATATATATGAAGCTTGGTATAGTAGGTTTGCCGAATGTCGGAAAGACCACGCTTTTCAATGCCCTCACCGGCTCCAAGGCCGAGACGGGCGCTTACGCCAACGCCGGGGCAAAGCCCAACATCGGCAACGCCAAAGTCCCCGATGAGCGTTTGGACTGGCTGGCCGAATACTACCACCCGAAAAAGTACAGCCCCGCGACAATAGAATTTGTGGACGTGGCGGGCGTGACCAAGGGCGGCAAGGGCAACGAGGTGTTTCAGGCGATACGCCAAACGGACGCGCTTGTGCACGTGGTGCGTTGCTTTGATAATGACGACATCTTTCTTGAAAAAGCGGACGCAAGGCGCGATGCCGAGACCTTTGACCTTGAAATGATCCTCGCGGACATGGAAATTGTCGAGCGGAGACTGGAGCGCGCGAAGAAAAACGCCAAGAGCGGCGACAAGAAGTATAAGCGCGAGGCGGAAATGTGCCAAGCGCTGCTGGAGCACTTGGAGGGCGAAAAGGGCGCAAGGTCGTTCGAGTTTACGGAAGAGGATAACGACATTCTTGTGGATGGCGGCCTTATGACCGTAAAGCCCGTGATATACGTGGCGAACCTCGACGAGGACGGCATGGCCGACTACGAGAATAACCCCAACTACAAAGCGCTCAAAGCCCTTGCCGAGGAGCAGGGCGCGGCGGTGCTGCCGGTGGCGGCGAAGTTTGAAGAGGACATTGCCGAAATGGACGCGGACGAGGCGAAGATGTTTATGGAAGACCTCGGCTTGACGGAAACGGGGCTGGATAGGCTTATCCGCACCTCGTATGAGCTGCTCGGCTACATCTCGTTTTTAACCGCGGGCGAGGACGATGTTCACGCGTGGACGATAGTACGCGGTACGAAAGCCCCCCGAGCCGCCGGAAAAATACACACCGACATTGAGCGCGGCTTTATCCGCGCGGAAATAGTCGCGTTTGAGGATCTCAAAGCCTGCGGCAGTGTTGCGGCGGCAAAAGAAAAGGGTCTTTTCCGCTTAGAGGGCAAGGAATACGTGATGCAGGACGGCGATGTGACGAATTTCCGCTTCAATGTCTGAGCTGATAAAGCCCCAAAAGAGTGAAAAGCCCTTGAGCCTCAACGAATGTTGAGAAAATGGCGCAAAAACTGTTAATAGCCTGTGAATTGTGGCGCGCAGACGCACTTTTTCCTTGACTTTGCCGCTCGCGCTGTGCTATCCTAGCTTGGTAATAAGGGAGTAGCTTTCGCCTAATTGCGCACGGCGCGCAACAGGGTGTCGGCGCGTCGTCAACACGGCCTTTATCCAAGGTTCGGCGCACCGGGTACGCTTCACGTAGTATTTAGCGAGACTTTTACAGCATATTCGCTGTGAAAGTCTCTTTTTTGTGCGTGAGACGTGGTAGAATATGAATAGCTACGAAAGGGGATTAGGCATGAAGTATTATTTGGAGAAAAAGGAGACCGTGCTCAACGAGCTTAACAGCGGCGTGGACGGCTTGAGCTCTGCCGAGGCACAGCGCCGCTTGGAGGAAAACGGGCGCAACAAGCTTTCCGCCCCGCCTCAAAAGTCGCTCATAGTGCGTTTCTTCGAGCAGATGGCAGACCCGATGATAATCATTCTGCTTGTCGCGGCGGCGATAAGCGGGGTGCTGGCAGTGGTAGAGGGTGAAAGCTTTGCCGATGTTGTTATCATCCTCGCCGTTGTACTTATCAACGCCGTTTTGGGCGTTTATCAGGAGAGCAAGGCCGAAAAGGCGATTGAAGCCTTGCAGGAGATGAGCGCGGCAATGTCGCACGTGCTACGTGATGGCAAGCTTTGCACAGTTCCGAGTGAAGAGCTTGTTGTGGGCGATGTTGTAATGCTGGAAGCCGGGGACGCTGTTCCCGCCGACGGGCGTATACTGCAAAGCGCAAGCCTCAAGCTTGAAGAGGCGGCGCTGACGGGTGAATCCGTGCCGGTGAACAAGATTATTTCTCTCTTGGACCTGGGCGAGGCGAACGATGTGCCCCTCGGCGACAGGCGCAACATGGTGTACATGGGTTCTACCGTGGCCTACGGGCGCGGCAGCGCCGTCATCACCGCCACGGGCATGGACACCGAGATGGGTAAGATAGCGGACGCGCTTGCCAAGGCCGAGGACGGGGACACCCCGCTTCAGATAAAGCTCGGCCAGCTTTCCAAGATTTTGACCTGGCTGGTGCTGGGCGTTTGCGTGCTGGTGTTCGGCGTGCAGCTTTTGCGCGCGGGCGGGCTTGACTTTGAGGTTGTGCTCAACTCCTTCATGATAGCCGTTTCTCTCGCGGTTGCGGCCATTCCCGAGGGGCTTGCCGCCGTTGTGACGGTGGTGCTGTCGATAGGTGTGACGAATATGTCTAAGCGAAACGCCATTATCCGCCGCCTTACCGCAGTCGAAACCCTCGGCTGTGCGCAGATTATCTGCTCGGATAAAACCGGCACTCTTACGCAGAACAAGATGACCGTTGTGGACTACTTCGGCGACAATGAAAACGACCTCGCCGCGGCTATGGCGCTGTGCTCGGATGCGGAGCTTGGCGATGAGGGCGCGGTTACGGGCGAGCCGACGGAAGCGGCGCTCGTTGCGTGGGCTTATAAGCTCGGCCTTGATAAAAACACGCTCAAAGCAAAATTCATCCGCTGCGCCGAAGCGCCGTTTGACTCTGCAAGAAAGCTCATGAGCACCGTGCACCTCACGGAAAACGGCTGCATCCAGTACACCAAGGGTGCGCCCGATGTGCTTTTGGCTAAGTGCACTTCTTATATAGAAAACGGCGAAGTAAAGCCCATGACCGAAAGCTACCGCGCAAGAGTGGAGCAGGCGAACAAGGCCATGGCGGATAGAGCGCTTCGTGTTCTCGCGTGTGCAAAGCGTGTGTGGAGCGAAAAGCCCGTATCCGGCGAGCCGGACTATCTTGAAACCGAGCTTTGCTTCATGGGGCTTTGCGGCATGATAGACCCCGTCCGTCCGGAGGTTGCCGCGGCGATTCAGGAATGCCGCGCCGCCGGTATTCGCCCGATAATGATAACCGGCGACCATGTGGATACCGCCGCCGCCATAGCGCGCGAGCTCGGCATACTTGCCGACGGCACCTGCGCCATCACCGGCGCACAGCTTTCCGAGCTGAGTGACGAGGAATTTAAGGAAGTATTTCAGACTATAAGCGTATACGCGCGTGTTCAGCCCGAGCACAAAACGCGCATAGTAAACGCGTGGCGCGAAGCCGGATACGTCACCGCCATGACCGGCGACGGCGTGAACGATGCGCCCAGTATAAAATCCGCCGACATCGGCGTTGGCATGGGCATCACGGGCACGGACGTTACCAAGAGCGCCGCCGATATGGTGCTCGCGGACGATAACTTTGCCACTATCGTCTCCGCCGTGGAAGAGGGACGCAGAATATACGACAATATCCGTAAGTGCATCCAGTTCCTGCTCGGCTCTAACATGAGCGAGGTTATAAGCATCTTCGCCGCCACCCTCATGGGCTTTAATATACTCCAGCCTGTGCATCTTCTGTGGATAAACCTTGTCACGGACTGCTTCCCCGCGCTCGCACTGGGCGTAGAAAAGGCAGAGCCGGACATCATGAAGCGCAAGCCCCGTGACGCAAAGGCCGGCATATTTGCCGACGGCATGGGCTTTGACGTGATGTATCAGGGCATTGTAGTTTCTCTGCTCGTCCTCGCCAGCTACTTCATCGGCCACTTCATGGAAACCGGCACCTGGACGCTCACCGACAGCGCCCACGGCACTACGATGGCGTTTCTCACCATGTCCATGGCGGAGATTTTCCACTCGTTCAATATGCGCTCTCAGCGCGGCAGCATTTTCGCCTTGCCGTCTAAGAACAAAATGCTCATCGGCTCGGCCGTGGCCTCGCTCGTGGCGACCACTGTCGTGTGCGAAGTGCCCGTGCTCGCCGCCGCGTTTGAGTTTACCAGCGTTGATTTCAACGAGTACGCCGTGGCTATCCTCATCGGCGCTTGCATCATCCCGATAGTCGAGCTTGTAAAGCTCATTCAGCGCAAAAGCGCTAAAAGCAATTGACATTCCCTTGAATGGGTGATATTATAAGCCCGTTAAAGGCTTTGACGGAGAGGGCAGAAGTTGCAAGCTGCACAGAGAGGGCTGCCGCAGGCTGTAAGCCGCCCCGGCGCGCGCTTCAATTGCCACCGCTCCCGAGCCGGAGAGGGGAAATACTCTCCCGCGTGACGCGCGTTACAGCGTTTTTGAGTTAAAATCCAAGGTGGAACCGTGCAAAACGCACCCTTGGCGCATATACCGTGCGCCGAGGGTGCTTTCAGTTTATGTTAGGAGGACAAAAATGGACGAGAACAACAAGTTTACCTTTGAAAACCCCGAATACCGCCATACCTATTGGCACACCTGCTCCCACGTGCTGGCGCAGGCGGTCAAGCGCCTTTACCCGGAAGTCAAGCTCGCGATAGGCCCGGCGATTGAAAACGGCTTTTATTACGACATGGATTCGCCTTTCCCCTTTACTCCGGAGATAATGGAGAAGATAGAGGGCGAAATGCGCAAAATCTGCAAGGAGAAGCTGAAGCTGGAGCGCTTTGAGCTGCCGCGCGAAGAGGCGCTCAAGCTCATGGAAGAAAAGGACGAGCCGTACAAAGTCGAGCTTATAAACGATCTTCCCGAGGACGCAACCATCAGCTTTTATAAGCAGGGCGAGTTTACCGATCTCTGCGCCGGCCCTCACCTTGACTCCACCGGGCGTATAAAGGGCAACGCCGTCAAGCTCACTGCCTGCAACAGCGCCTACTGGCGCGGCGACAGCAGCCGTCAGACGCTCCAACGTATCTACGGCATAGCGTTCCCGAAGAAGGACGAGCTGGACGAGTACCTTGCGCGCATAGAAGAGGCCAAGCGCCGCGACCACCGCAAGCTCGGCAAAGAGCTGGGGCTGTTTGCGTTCCGCGATGAAGCGCCCGGCTTCCCGTTCTATCTGCCGAAGGGCATGGTGGTGAAAAACACGCTCATCGAGTACTGGCGCGAGGTACACAAGAAGTGGGACTACCTTGAAATTTCCACCCCGCAAATCATGCGTCGCACTCTTTGGGAAACCTCCGGCCACTGGGATCATTATAAAGACAATATGTACACCACGCTTATCGACGGCGAGGACTTTGCCATAAAGCCGATGAACTGCCCCGGCAGCATCCTGGTGTACGACCTTGAGCCGCACTCCTATAAGGAGCTGCCCCTGCGTTACGGCGAGCTGGGTGTTGTTCACCGCCACGAGCTTTCCGGCGCACTGCACGGGATGTTCCGCGTGCGTTGCTTTACGCAGGACGATGCGCACATTCTCCTTGCCAAAGACCAGATTACCGATGAAGTCGTGCGCATTGCGCGCCTTTTCGATGAGGTTTATTCCCTCTTCGGTTTGCCCTATAAGATTGAGCTTTCCACCATGCCGGAGGACCATATCGGCTCTGTTGAGGATTGGGACGTTGCAACGGCGGCGCTTGCCGATGCGATTACCGGCATAGGCAAGACCTACGAGGTCAACCCCGGTGACGGCGCCTTCTACGGCCCGAAGCTTGACTTCCATATCCAAGACTCTCTCGGACGCACCTGGCAGTGCGGCACTATCCAGCTTGACTACCAGCTTCCCGGCCGCTTCGGCCTTGAATACACCGGTGCTGACGGCGAAAAACACTGCCCCGTCATGATTCACCGCGTTGTGTTCGGCTCTATCGAGCGCTTTATGGGCATCATCACCGAGCATTTTGCCGGCGCATTCCCCGTGTGGCTCAGCCCGGTGCAGGCAATGGTTATGCCCATTACCGACCGCGCCAATGACTATGCTGTGGAGCTGAAAGAAAAGCTCACTGCGGCGGGTGTGCGCGCCGATACCGACCTGAGAAACGAGAAAATCGGCTACAAGATCCGCGAAGCGCAGATGCAGAAGCTTCCGTATATGCTTGTTGTCGGCGACAAGGAGCGCGAAGCGGGCACGGTGGCCGTGCGCACGCGCGGCGGCGTGGACTTGGGCGCAATGCCCGTGGACGATTTCATTGCGAAAATCGTCGATGAAATTAAAAACCGCACCAACGCCTGATTAAAACCGCATAATTTAACCCGTACCTCCGCATACTAAGAAAAAAGTATGCGGAGGTACTATTATATAATGTATAGGGTGAAAAAGGCGGTGCTTGCCGCAGCGGTGAGCGCGGCGCTTATTTGCGCGCTTGCCGCGTGGGGGCAATACGCGGCGGCGGATTTATATAAGAAGGGTTCAAGCGGGGCAACCGTGAGCGAGATTCAAAAGCGGCTTCGCGCGTGGGGGTATTACTCCGGCGCTGTAGACGGGATATACGGCAGCGGCACGGAAAAGGCCGTGCGCCATTTTCAGCGCTCAAACGGCTTGAGCGTGGACGGGCAGTGCGGCGCGCAGACGCTTGCCGCGCTCGGCCTGCCGTCAGGCAGCGGCAGCTCCGGCGGCTCGGGCGGAGGCGAGGTTGATCTGCTCGCGCGGCTCATCTCCGCCGAGGCGAGGGGCGAGCCCTACGAGGGGCAGGTGGCCGTGGGCGCGGTGGTGCTCAACCGTGTGCGGCATTCGTCGTTCCCCAACTCCGTTTCGGGGGTAATTTATCAGCCGGGGGCGTTTTCCTGCCTTGATGACGGCCAGTTTGACGAGCCTGTGGCCGAGAGCGCGTACCGCGCCGCGCGTGATGCGCTCGCCGGGTGGGACCCCAGCGGCGGAGCAATATACTATTTTAATCCCGTCACGGCCACAAGCGCTTGGATATGGTCACGCCCGGCGATAGTGACGATAGGGCGGCATATGTTCTGCGCATAAAGGGCGAAAAAGTGCGGCCAACTGACTGTTGAAAAACTGCTCTCGTGAGAGTATAATAGAACCACTGTTTCCATAGGAGTGGTTTTAGAATGGCATACTGCAACAAATGCGGCGCATATATACCCGACGGGCTGACGGCTTGCCTTGCCTGCGGCTACGATGAGCAGGCTGAGGCACAAAAAGCGGCGGCTGCTGCTGCAACTGCGAGCGCAAGCGCCAAGAGCACGGGGACAAGATACGGCTTTGAAAATGAGGAGCTTCGCCGCAAGCTGGAAGAGCAGCGCAAAAAGCAGCAGGAGCAGAGCCGCGTTTGGGCGGAGCAGGAACGCGAGCGGCGTGAGCGCGCCCAGCAGCGCGCCGTGCGGGAACGCGAGGAGCGCCGCGCAAGAGAAGAACGCGAGTATGAGGAAGAAACGAAAACCGAGTGGAAGAGCGGCAATGCTTCCCGCACCGGGGCAAATTCGAGCGAGAGCCGCATTTTTGCCACGCTTTCTTACCTGAGCGTGTTTTCGCTTGTCACGCTCATTTTCAGAAGATACGATGAATACTCGCTTTACCATGCGCGCCAAGGCCTGGCTCTGCTCATCTACGGCGTGGTGGCCGATTTGCTGGGCGCGATACCGGGCATAGGATGGGTTTTCACGGTGTTTCGCGTGATATGCGTGTTCAAGGGCATGATAAACGCCTCCAACGGAAAAAAAGAACCTCTGCCCTACATCGGAAGGTTTGCGGAAAGATTCTGATAATCTTTCTTCCGTTCCCATTGCGCCGCG
>CAZGFK010000066.1:0-7818 GCA_964524815.1 uncultured Oscillospiraceae bacterium | reverse complement strand
TCGCCGTTTGCCTTGGTATATAGCGTCACGGTGGCCTTGCCGCCCGTCACCTTCACCTTGTAAACCGCCGTATCGAGCGCGTACCCGGCGGGGGCTTTCGTCTCCTTGAGGTAGTAATTACCCGGCTCGAGTTTGCTAAGCTCTATTACGCCGCCCTCGCCCGAAACTATCTTAACATCCACCGTTTCCTTAAATTCCGCGTCATAGGCGAGCGTGTATTCCGCACCGGGCAAGCCCGCGCCGGACACGCTGTCAGCGTGTTTTTTGATGTTCAAAACGCTGTCTATGGGGCTTATATTCACGCCGAGCAAAAGATGGTCGGCAATAATGACGGTGTTTTCCTCTGTCTTGTCCTTCCAGTACGCCTCGGGGTGAACATCATCCGTGTCGCTGCTGTGCGTAAACTGCGGCGTGTCGCGGCTGACGCTGTAATCGGTGTAGCCGTCAGTGACGGCGAGAATGTCGGAATAATTAATATCGCCTATCTTCGCCACCTTCACGCTGTACTGCGCGACACTGCCGTTGACAAAGAGCGGCATATCGTTCCACGTGTGCTGGGCATCGGGTTTAAGGACGGTGCTGTACCCGTCAAGGAACGCGCCGTTTCGCCACAGCTCTATTACAACGTCCTTTTTCTCGTCGTCCGTTGCGTTTATCCAGGTGTTTTTCACGGTCACGTCAAATTTGCTGGACACGTTGAAAACCGTCAGCGTTGTGCCGTTTTCGTCCACGCTTGCCCAAGGCTTTTCCCGGCTCGGTGCGCCTACGGACACATCGTCGGAGGATATGCTGCTCCCCAGTATCTTGTTATCATCACCCACGGTGAACGTTGTCGTACCCGCGCCGAAGTACCCGCCGGGGATTTTCTCGACAAGAGTGTATGTCCCGGGTTGGAGCTTCAAGAAGAAGTGGCCGTGTGCATCGGTCAGGGCGGCCTCGGCGTCAGCCGTATAATCTGCATCCTTCTCGGTGGAATACTCGGCCTTGTTCGGCTTTTGGTAGAGAGCCACTGCCTCGCCGTTTCCGTTCTCGAGCGTGAACGAAACGCCGCGTATCTCCTTATCCGTCACATCATCGTGCTTGACAATCGTTATCACGCCGGGCTTGGTGTAGCTGTTGTTGAAAGCCACGGTCTGCTTGGCGCTGTCGGCAGTATTGTCATCATAAGAGCGCATCTTCACTATTACGCCGTTCTCGGTCTGCGATTCGTAGCTTGCGCGCGTAATGTCCTTACCGCCGTTTCTGTTTATTATGCTGTAGGTCGATTCGCGGGTAATCCCCGGCGTTTCGAAGTTCTCGGGCAGCTCGTACCCCTTTTCGAGAATCTGATAATCAACGCCTTGGAAGCCCTCTATCTCCCAGGTATATGTATTGCTCGCCTCGTCATAGCTCTTGTAGCCTATGGTGTGCGGTGCTTTGCCGCTATAGTCATTTTCGGAGAACTCTTTTTTTATAGTAAGAACGTAGTCCTCGATATGGTTATTTGTCGGCTTATTAATGCCGCTTTCGTTCATGTGCGTTTCGTCATGCTCAACGAATATGCTGAAATTCTCCTTCACCGCGGCTATCGCTTCGCTGTCGCCGGAGAAGGTTTTCTTCACGATGAGCGTACCAGGTCTTGCATATATAACCCCGTCCACGTGATAACCGTCAGAGCCGTGGTACTTCAGCACGTACCAGCGCACCGCGAAGCGATCCGGCGTGAGGAGCTGACGCATTTCCTGCGTTATCTCTTTACCGTCCAAATAAATTTTGTCGCTCCCCGCGCGCAACGCGGAAAAAATCTTCTCATCGCTCGGCATTCCGTCCTCAAACTTAACGCCGTTAAACTCGGTATGTATAAGATTGCGTATTGTTAAATCGCTCTTCGTTGCTTCAGCTGGATTGTTTTTCGGAGGGTTTTCTACAACAAAGCTTTCGCCGTCACTGGTCCGAAACTGCGGCTCGCCGATTACGCGCGTGCTGTAGGTCGAAAACGTGAAGTTTTTCGGTTCTTTTGTTTGATAGTCATAGTTGCTGCCGTGGATTTCAATATCCAAGCCGACAAAGAAGTTCGCCGTTGCGATGAAATTATTGACGCTTGCATTCTGTATATACGGTGTCCACACCGCTTTCAGCTTCAACACACCGTCTTTTGCATATTGCTTTATCTCTTCCTCGTTCAATATTTCGCGCGGCTTTTTAACTCTCGCGTCATTTCCATCGCCGAGCTTCCACCCGACAAAGGTGTACTTCACGGGCGTGGGCTTTTGCTCATTCTCCCCGGAGACATATATCAGCGCATTTACAACGTCATTATCCACGTTGAGCAGACTGTACTCTTTGTCGGTTTCGGCGCTGTCCGTATACTTTTCCTGCCCTTTTATTTTTCCCCTGTCTCCGTCCTTCGGCTTAGTGGGAATCTTTACCCCTTGGCCTATCGTCATATGCTCCACTTCGGCATCATACTCTATGGTTATGACCTTGCTCGGCGTGAAAGAATAGCTCGAGGCTATATTAGAAATAGTATATGTGACCGTTTTGTTTTCTTCGTCTTCGGTTTTGCTGTACGTGCCCTCGCCGCCGCCGCTCACGCGCCAGCCGCCCTCTAAATTAGGCACGGTTACGCTGACCTTGCTTCCCGCGAGCGCAAAGCCTGTCGGCACGCTGATAAGGGCTGTTTCCGCCGGAGTTAGGCCGGCGGAGCTGACTTCTACACTGTAGAAGCTGTTTTTAGCAAGGAGATTCGTGTCGTTCGGGGTTACACTGTTGTTTGTGTAAACGCCCTCGTAATTCGGCACATAGAACACATTGTGAAAGCCGTGATCAGACGTGGCAACGGGGATGCACCATGTCTCGTCTATTTTTTGCGGCTCGGCATTTGCCCACATCGGGGTGTCAGTTGTGTTGCCGTTATTATGGGGGAAGCACCTTTCGCCGCTGTATCTTGCGGCGTTAAAGCCGTAAGGCGCATAAAAGGGAGCGATTGTACTAAGCGTGACATAGGCGCGGTTTGTACCGGCAAAATCCGCTTCGCCGTCCGCTGTTGCGCTGCCGATGTTTTTCCACACGCCGTTCACCGCGACATAGAAGAATACATTGTTATCTTCAAGCGCGAGCGGCGCGGGTTCGCCCTCGGGGTCGTCAAGGTCGAGGAGCATTATACCCAAGTTCGGGTCTGTCTCTTCAGGGTCGGTCTCTTCAGGGTCGGTGGGTTCTTCGGGGTCTGCGGGCGGGTCGCTCTCCTCGGGTTCTTTCGGCTCGTCCGTCTCTTTCGGCTCGGTCGGCTCGGTCGGCTCTTGAGGGTCAGTCTCTTTGCTTTCGTCCGGCTCTTGGGTCGGCTGTTGCGGCTGTTGCGGCTGTTGGGGTTCTTTGCTTTCGTCCGGCTGTTGCGGCTCTTGAAGCTCTTCGGGGTCAGGCTCTTTGTCCGGCTCTTTCGGCTCTTCGGGAGAAGTGACAACCGTGGGATTGCTCGGCTGCTCCGGCTCGGCGGCAAAGGCAAACGCGAACCCGCCGAGGCTCATAATTGACGCAAAAAGAAGCAGCATGGCAACTGCGTTTTTGAAGCGCTTGAGCGCAGTTCGTCGGCTGTTGTTAGGGTTTTGATTTTTCTTTTTCATGCTTCTTCCTCCCATGGTTTTCTATGTTTCACGCGTTTACGCGCCAGTTATCCATTTTACTTTTTTATAATAATTCTCTCCCGGTCATATGTCAATGCTCTGGCTATACCATGTTTTTATAGTTCTAAAGGATTTAAATATACAAATTATTTTAAGTATTTATACAGCGTCGCTACGTATGTGCAACAAAAGAGGCTTCAGCGTACCTGAAACCTCTTGTTTAGCTTGTATTCGCTTGTTTTTGCGTTTTTGGAGTTACTTCTTTCCCCTTTTCTTCATCAGCGCCGCACCCGCAATGCACAGCGCCGCGCCCGGTATAATCAGCACCGGCACAGGCCAATTCACCTGCCCCGTCTGCGGCAAGCCGCCGTAGTTGTACGGGTTATACCACCGGCCCGGCGCGGGGGTCAACGTAGGCGCGGGGGTGGTTGTGGGGCTGGGATTGGGGGATGTGCTGCTGTCCGGGGGCGTGGACGGAGAGCCGGACGGGCTTTCCGGCGCTTCCACCGGCTTATTATAAAGCGTAATGGTGAACCCGTCCGCGGCAGAGCCGGTAATGTCGTACCCCTCAATGTGGACGATGTCGCGGCTTCTCATGAGGCGGAGCGTGCGCAGTATCGCAATGCCGTATACCTGGCCGTTATCCACCTTGAAATCGTATGCCGTTTCGTATTTTACATAGCCCTTTGTAACCTCGGTTTGCACAAGGCGGTACGTGCCTTGGCCGAGCGTCACTTTAACGCCGTCCTCGGTCATTACGAGCGGGCTATTCTCCATCGGCTGTGCATTTTGGCCGTTTTCATCGGTTTTATAAAGCGCTATCTTGCCGCCCGTGAGCGCATCGCCGTAAATGCTCTTATTGTTGACGGTGATTTCAAGCTCGGTCTTGTTCACCACATCGTAAACGTAGGTTTTCGCTTCCTCACCGGTGTAAAGCACGCCGTCCTCTCCGGGCTTATCCTTGTACTTGGTCATCTTCGCCTCGCCCGCGAGAACGGAAACCTTGTACACAGTTTCGTCCTTTACAAAGCCCTTGGGCGCTTCGGTCTCGATGAGGAAATAATCCCCCGCGGCAAGCGCGCCGAAGTTGACTATGCCGGACGCGTCAGAGGTCACATTCGCCTTGTGTACGCTTGTAAGGCTCGCGTCATTATAAAGGGTGTACTTTGCGCCCGCAAGAGCGGGGCCGGAAAGTGTGTCCGCGTGCTTTTTGAAGCTCAACGCGCCGTTTATCGGCTGGATATTCACGCCTATCAGCAGATGCTCGGCAAAGATGATTTTTTCTCTCTCCTCGGCGGTGCTTGCGCTCTCGTTTTTCCAGTAAGGCTCTTTTTTAGCGCCCTCTGTCCCCGTGCGCGTATATTCAAACGCTTCCTTGGCGACATTATAGTTTGCGTAGCCGTCCTGTGTGCCGAGAAGGTCGGACGAGCGGTAGGTGTCGCCTATCTTCGCCACGGTTACGGAGTATTCGGCCAATGCGCCGTTGACGAACATCGGCATATCGTCCCAGGTGTGCTGCCAAGGGGTGTCGCCGCTCACCGGGAGCGTGACCGTTTCGATTTTTACGTTGTTGCGATAAAGGTCAAGCTGCACGGGGGTGGTATTGGCCGTGTCGGCTTCGCCGTTTTCATCGCGCCAGGTGTTCTTCACCGTTATGTCGAATTTAAGCGGGCGGTTTATCACGTCAAGCTGCTTGTTGTTATCCTTGTTCACGCTCGCCCAGGTCAGCTCGCCGTAGCCCTCCGGCTTTTCTTGAGCTTCTATGCTGTCAGCGTCTATGGTGTTGTCCGCGTTGACGGTGAATTTAACCTTTCCCGCGCCGTTATAGCCGGTGGGCTGCTTAGTTTCGGTGAGGGTGTACGTGCCGGGGGATAGCTCTACAAAGAAGTGGCCATGCTCGTCCGTCACGGCGGAGGTAACAGGCACGTAATTATCATCCGCCTTGGCGGTGGAATAATACGGCGTGGTGCCGTTTCTGTAGAGGGGCAGGGCTTGGCCGGTTGCGTTGCCGAGCGTGAACGCGACATCGGGAATGCCGCCGCCGGGCTTGTCCTCGCTCGTCATGTCGCTTTTGAACACGGTTATCACGCCGGGCTTGGTGTAGGTGTTGTGCAGGGTTATGGTTTGGCGCGAGGCCATGGGGTAATCGTCCGCATAGGCGTACATACGCACCTGCGCGCCCTTTCTGTGGCCGTCCGCTTCAAGCGTTGTCGTATACGGCTGCCAGCCCGTGTCGGCAATGTCACCGGGGTTTTGGACGCGGCTGTTCGTAACGCGGTAGGTCGAATCCTGCTCAATATTTGTATCGTTTAGCTGATAGTTGTTCTCGATAACCTGATAATCCACGCCTTGCAGACCCGTGACTATCCATGTGTAGGTGTTTGTGGCTTCATCGTAGCTGTCATAGCCGACGAGGGTTGCGCCGGTAGCGGCGTCCTTGGGGCGGGTGGCATAGTTGGCGCTCGGTGCAAGCTCCAGCTTAAAGTCCACCGTGTGGTTGCCGGTGGCTTGATTGCCGTTAACAGGGTCATAGGTAGTTACATCGTGCTCAATGGTGATGTTGAAGCTTTTCTTTACTTCGGCAATAGCGGCGCTGTCCCCGGCGAAGGTTTTCTTCACGATGAGGGTGGCGGGCTTGGCCACTATTACGCCGTCCACATGGAAGCCGTCAGTGGGGTCATACTTCACCACGTACCAACGCACCGTGAATCTATCCGGGGTCAGCTTTTCTTTCGGGAGATTCTGCTGCTGCAAGTTTAAGATGTCGTTTACTTTATTGCTATTTCTCAGATAATCAAAAACCTCTTCATCCGAGGGCATTTTATCCAAGAATTCAATGCCCTCAAACGGCGTCACAAGCGCGTTGCGTATCTGCTCGTTAACTTTGTTTGCTACATCGGGCGTGTCAGGCTTTTTAATGAGGTCATAATTTCTATGGGTTTCGTTTTTCGGCGTACCGACTACGCGCGAATTGAACGTAGTTTCGGTGAACTCGGACACATTTGTAATTGTATAGTCGTAATCCGTGGCATGAACCTCTATTCCCTTTTGGATATAGAAGCCCGCCGTGGCTATGAAGTTTACGCCTTTTTCATTTTGAATATACGGCGACCATACGGCTTTGAGCTTTACCGTGCCGGTTTCGTCCGCCTCTGCTTTCAAAGCCTCGTAGGATATAGTCGGCACGTTGGTTTCGGTGTAGGTGTAGACAGTATCGGTATTGCCCAGCCGCCAGCCTTTAAAGGTGTAGTAAATCTTTCGCGTGGCAGTGTTGGCGTACTTATTCACCGTGACCGTGTCCTTGTCTATACGCAGCACGGTATGGGCTTGGCCGTCGGCGATTTCTTCGGTATAGACGCTTTTCCCGTTTATTCTACCGTCTTCGACAACATTATTACCGACAGTTATCTGTTCTCCCAGTGCGGCATCGTATTCCACGGTAAGCCCACGGTTGACGGAGAACACATAGCGCGAAGCAATATTATTAATAGTATATGTGACGGTGTTGTCGTTTTCGATTTTCGTTTCGGGCAGGGCTAGGCTGCGTTCCCCGTCCGTCAAGCGCCAGTGCGCGTCCCCGCCGAGCTTGGGTAGGGTGACGGTGACTGTGCTTCCCGTGAAAGCGCGGGAAGCGGAAACGGAGACTAAACCCGCTTCCTCCGAGCCTAGCTCGGAGGTATTCACTTCTACACTGTAGAAGCTGTTGTCCTTTTTAAGCTGTGTGTCGGATATTGCTTTGTTGCCGCCGATAAAGCTGGAAGCTACATCTGTTTTATTGTTCGGCGTGTAATAAATATGTATTCTGAACTTTCGTTCACTCCGCCGAGCGGAATGCACCAAACGCCCTCTGTGTTTTGCGCCGGTGCGGCATCTGCGTATATAGTGTTTTTATCTTCAACTTTTGTATGCGGGAAAATGCGGTCATCAGCACTTGAAATGTGCGATTTCTCAAAACCGTAAGCGCTGTATACATTGTAAACTGTATCAACAGTCACATAGTAACGGTTTTTGCCTAAGCTCATGCTTCCGTCTGCTACGCTGTTTGCCGGCGTTATCTCTTTCCATTCGCCGTTTTCCGCCACGAAGTAGCGCACCGCGATGTCATTTGGCGCGAGCGGCGCGGGTTCTCCCTCGGGGTCGTCAAGGTCGAGGAGCATTATACCCAAGTTCGGCTCGGCGGGGGAGCTTTCCGGCTCGGTTTCTTTGGGGTCGGTTTCTT
>CAZGFK010000065.1:0-7951 GCA_964524815.1 uncultured Oscillospiraceae bacterium | reverse complement strand
ATGAACGTCGGCAGCACCTTTGCCGTGGTGCTCCCGAGGGTACGGGATGTGTGAAATAGACTACGTTACATACCGCCCCCCCCCGAAAAAGAAGAAACCGACAACATCGGGCGTGTGCCCGATGTTGTCGGTTTCTTGGCGCAGCGGGTGGGATTCGAACCCACGGTGCCGTTGCCGGCACACCTGATTTCGAGTCAGGGCCGTTATAACCACTTCGATACCGCTGCAAATATTCCCTTGTGCTGTGCCATTATACCCAATGCGCGGCAAAAAATCAAGAGGGAGATTGGCACATCGGGAAAAAGCTTTTGTCACGCGTCCAAATCGTCGCGGATAACGCTCCACGCGTCTATCAGCCTATTGAGCGACCACGCAGCGTTAGCCGGGCTTGTTGACGGAAGCTTCACGGCCTCGCGCGAGCAAACGGGGTGCAAAAGGCGCATAAAAAGCTTGTGCGACATTGCGCCGTTACAGTAAATGGCGCGGATATCCGCATGATTGAGCACCGACATTATATCCACACCGACAGCGTTTTTAATGCTGTTATCATCAGACGCAATAATGTCGCACTCTTCAACGGTGTCCCAAAGCGCAACGGAGTGCGATAAAAGCATGGCGCGCTTTTCGTCTATCGTCTCCGGCACGGGGCAAGAGAGCACGGCGGCCAAAACGCGCCAAAAGCGATTTTGCGCATGACCGTAATAAAAGCTTACCTCGCGGGACTTTACGGACGGGAACGAGCCGAGAATAAGTACCTTTGAATTTTCGTCCCACACAGGGCCGAAGCCCCGCTTAATATGCCTATACTCTGCCATGCCCTTTTCCTCCCGCAGCGCTGATGACCCCATTATACCACCGGCGCACCGGGCGCTTCAAGGCTTTGCATTCATGTTCTTTTGCGGAAAACAAAAACGGAAATCACAAAGTGCACAACCTCTTCAAGCGAGAGAAGATAATACACATACAGCCCGATGAGAACCGCCACGACAACGCGCAATCCGAGGCGAAAAGGGGCGCTTTATTATATACGCACACCATACCCTTTCTCCCCGCCCTTGACAAGCACAGCTAAGCGGAGTATCATCAATTTTGGATATATTGATTTGAGTTTTTCCGTGAAAGGATATAACCAGTGCATGAAATACTCAGTTGACAAAGCCGCCGGAAAACCGGCGTATATACAGCTTTATGAGCAGCTGCGTGCGGACATACTCTCCGGCGCAATAGAGCCGGGCAAGCGTCTGCCGACAAAGCGCCTTTTGGCCGAGGAAACAGGCGTAAGCGTGATTACGGCGGCGCACGCGCTGGCACTTTTGACCGATGAGGGCTACGCCGAGGCTCGCGAGCGAAGCGGATTCTTCGCCGTTGCCGTAGAGGGCAGCCGCGCCCCGGCCGCCGTGCCGCGCCCCACGCTTTCCGACATGAGCGCCGAGGTCGGCACGCCGGAGGATTTCCCGTTTTCCGTGTGGGCGAAGATAATGCGCCGCATCCTATCCGAGCGCGGCAAGCGCATCCTCTCACGTGCGCCGAACTTGGGATGCAGCGAGCTGCGCGAGGCGATAAGCGAATACCTCGCCCGTTCGCGCGGGCTGGAGGTGCTGCCGGAGCAGATTATAATAGGCTCGGGCGCGGAATATTTATACGCGCTGGCGGTTCAGCTTTTGGGGCGGGACGGCGTATACGCGCTGGAAAGCCCCTCGTACAGCAAAATCCGCCTCGTTTACGAGGCGAACGGCGCGCAATGCCTGATGCTTCGCTTGGGCGAGGACGGTATACTCTCTTCGGAGCTGGCTTCGTGCCGAGCCAAGGCGCTGCACGTCACGCCCTTTCACAGCTACCCAAGCGGTGTGACGGCCACGGCTTCAAAGCGGCGGGAATACGCCGCATGGGCGAGAGAAAACGGCGCATATATAATAGAGGACGATTACGATTCCGAGTTTTCCGCGCTTTTTGCCCCCATTGAAACCGTGGCTTCCATAGCGCCGGAGCGCGTCATATACATCAACAGCTTTTCCAAAACCATCGCCCCCGCCATGCGCACGGGATACATGGTGCTGCCGGACGAGCTGAAAGAGGAATTTGCCCGCCGCCTTGGGTTTTATTCCTGCTCCGTGCCGGTGTATGAGCAGCTTGTGCTGGCCGAGTTTATCCGCACGGGCGAGCTTGAACGCTATATAAACCGCCGCCGCCGCGCCCTGCGCCACGGGCTAAGCTGACAATAGTCGAACCACTGCGCCTGTCAGCTTAAGAATTGACAACATTTTTCTTTCGCAAAAGCTATAATAAGCAGGGAACAAAAACACGGATTATTCAGTCATATAATTAAGCTGACGGGAGTTGAACCCCTGGCGGTTTTTCCAAGCTGATTTCCGTTCATACTTCGTTAAAGCTCTTGTAAACACACAAAGTATTTCCCGCGAGCTTTGACTCGTCTGTGCGAAAAACTGCATTGGCAAAACTGCAAAGCACCTGTCAGCTTGAGATTTTTAGTCGATTTTTGGTTTTTGCGATGCGGACGGGCTGTCGCCCTTCAAAGAGCAAAGGACGAAAATCGGCAAAAAGGTCTGCTGACAGGCGCAGATGCTCGACTCTCGTCAGCTTATTCACGGTTTTCTAATAATTATATAGTATACTCCATTATACTCAAACTGTACTTTACGAGAAAGGAATTGTGCGATATGAAAAAACTCAAAGCTCTGTGCGCGCTTACGGCGTGTGCGCTTATCGTAACCCTCGCCGCGCCCGCCGCGGCCTTTGCCGACAGCGCTTCAAGCAAGCCGGACGGCCTAATCGCCATTGACGAGGCTGTTACCGTAGCCATCGGGGAAACGTATTATAATAACGGCGAAATCGTGTTCAATAACGGCGGAACGGTATTCAATAACGGGGGCACGGTTTTCAACAACTCCGGCGTGGTATTCAACAACGACGGGACTGTTTTTAATAACGGCGGCACGGTTTATAATAACGCCGGGACGGTGCACAACAATTCCGGCTATGTAGAGGATAACAGCGTTGCGGCCGCCGCCGTAACAGGCGGAGAGAAAATCTCCGAGAGCAAAACGGACAAGACCGACAAGATGGATAACTCCGACAAAACCGACAAAGCAGACGAAGAAGAGCCTGCCGAGGATGAAAAGAGCGAATACACCGTCACCTTTGCGGGCGATTACCCCAGGTTTATCGACACGAGCAAGATAGGCGATGTCGGCGCGCTGACCGTCACCGCCGATGACAAAATCACACTTGCCCCCGAAGCGGGCGTAACCATAACCGATGCCGTGACAACGGCGGGCGCGTGCACCGTAGATAATGCCGGCAAGATTACCCTTGAAAAGGTTGACCGTGACGGGAAGCTTACTTTGAAATTCAAGCTTGATGCGCCCGTTATCGCCCCGGGCGAGGGCAGCTACGCCGATGATGTGCTCATCACACTCACCGCGCCTTACCGCCACGCGAAGATTTACTACACCCTTGACGGCAGCACCCCCACCGCCGAAAGCACGCTCTACACCAAGCCCTTTGAAATAGACTCAAGCTGCATACTGAAAGCCGTTGCCACGGCAGAGGGCGCGGCGAGCAGCGAAGCGGTAGAGGCAAGCTATATATTCCCCTCTATAGCCGAGCTTGACTTCGGCATGGAGGAACACGGCTACAAGGCCGTTGAAGCGCAGGCGCTCGCGGTGAAAAACACCGGCCTCGGCAAGCTGAAAATCATGAGCGTAAAGCTCGAGGGCGAGGATAAGGACTGCTTCACGCTCAACACCGAAAAGGGCGGCACAGTCGCCACGGGGCAGAGCGACACGAAAACCTGGACGGTTGCCCCCAAGCGTGGGCTTGCCGTGGGTGAATACGAGGCCGAAGCCGTGTTCATTCTCGATTCCGGCGAAAGCATCGCTGTGGATATCCATTTCAGCGTGACCGCAAAGAGCACTGCGAAAAATGCCGAAAAAGGCACAGCAAAAGCTTAAAAAATTTGTACTAAATGCTCTGGGTTTGGTATAATACTCCAAACCCAGAGCTTTTTCGACATTTTATGTGCAAATGTATAAAAAAAGTCTGAATAGAATTGCTCGATTTCCGCAATATAGGCATTGATTTATCTGTTAAAATACGTTATAATGTAGTCAATCTTGTGTAAATGAATGACGCACGAGAAAGCATCTACACGTCACCATTTATAAATAAGAAAGGAAGCGAAGTTTTTGAACGAAAAGTACAATGCATTGTTCACCCCGTGGAAGATAGGCAACGTGGAGATACCCAACCGTATCGTCCAGTGCTCTATGGGCGGCACTTCCCTCTTTGGTTGGCTTGAGCCTAACCATTTCGACAAGGAAGCCGCATACTTCCTCCTCAACCGCGCCAAGGACGGCGTCGGTCTCATTCTCCCCGGCATGCAGTGTGTCCGCGACACCATGGGCATCCCCGGCAGAAAGTGGCTCTATCAGAACGACAAGATGTTCAAAGAGCTCAAGCCCTACATGGAAGAGTTCCACAAGACCGGTTCCAAGCTCTTCATTCAGCTGGCCGCCGGCTTCGGCCGCTCCATGGCCATCAACGGCTGGATGACCGTTCTTGCCAAGAACGACCTCCTCAACAAGCTCGCCTCCCCCATCGTTGACGTTCAGTACTGCTGCGCGTCCGCATCCGCCACTCCCAACCGCTGGGCAGAGGACGTCAAGTCCCGTCCCATGACCAAGGCCGAGATCCACGAGATGGTCGAAGCCTTCGGTAAGACCGCCAAGCGTCTGCGCGAGGCCGGTGTTGACGGCGTTGAAATCCACGCTGTTCACGAGGGCTACCTGCTTGACCAGTTCACCATGAAGAACTGGAACTTCCGTACCGACGAGTACGGCGGATCTTTCGAGAACCGCTTCCGCTTCCCCGTCGAAGTCGTGCAGTGCATCAAGAAGTACGCCGGCGAAGACTTCCCCGTCTCCCTGCGTTACTCCGTCGTCTCCAAGACCAAGGATTGGGGCAAGGGTGCTATGCCTTACGAGACCGACTTTGTCGAGTTCGGCCGTGACATGGAAGAGTCCGAAAAGGCCATCAAGTACCTCGGCGACATGGGTTACGACATGTTCAACTGCGACAACGGTACTTACGACGCCTGGTACTGGGCTCACCCGCCTCAGTACATGCCCGACAACTGCAACCTCGAGTACGTCGAGCACATCAAGAAGTTCACCGACAAGCCCGTCGTCTGCGCAGGCCGTATGGATCCTGTTAAGGCAGCCGAGGAGATCGCCGCCGGTCGTCTTGACGCAGTTGCAATCGCACGTCAGAACCTTGTTGACCATGACTGGATCCACAAGATCAAAGAGGGTCGCGAGGACGATATTAAGCCCTGCATCCGCTGCCACAACGGCTGCTTCAACTTTGCTAAGTACAAGGGCACTTCCAACCTCCAGTCTCTCAATGACTCCCTGCACCTTGCTCGCTGCGCTCTGAACCCGACCACCATGCAGCACAACAAGTACAAGATCGTACCCACCAAGAACCCCAAGAAGGTCGCTATCATCGGCGGCGGTATCGGCGGCATGGAGTGCGCTCTCGTGCTCAAGCAGCGCGGCCACATCCCCACCATCTTTGAAAAGGAAAATGAACTCGGCGGCCTGTTCCTCACGGCTTCCGCAATGACCTTCAAAGAGAACGACAAGGAGCTTATCCGCTGGTACGTTAAGGAGATCGCCCGCGAGAATATCGACGTGCGCCTCAGCACCGAGGTTACCGATCTCGGCACTCTCAGCAGCTTTGACGAAGTCATCGTTGCTTCCGGTTCCGTTCCCAGAACCATGCCCGGCATAAAGGGCTTTGAGAAGACCCTCACCTTCACCCAGGTCCTCAAGGACAAGGTTGATGTGGGCGATAAGGTCCTCTTCCTCGGCGGCGGCCAGTCCTCCTGCGAGGCAGCTTATGACCTGCTTCTCAACTTCGGCAAGCACCCCATCATCGTAGAGTACGCCGGCGACCTCGTCGCGGCTCAGGCGACCTGCCTTGCCAACACCTCCTTCCTGCGTGACGCTATGGAGTACCACAAGGTTCCCGTATACCTGCACTCCACCGTTACCGAGATCACCGACAAGGGCTGCACCGTTAAGAACGTTCAGACCGGCGAGACCTTCTTCGTCGAGTGCGACAGCGTTGTCAACGGCATCGGCTTCGTTCCCACTCCTGTCGGCGGCAAGAACAGCAAGGCTCACCGCGTCGGTGACTGCGTTGCAATCGGCAACCTGCGTACCGTTATTTGGCGCGCATGGGATGTCTGCATGAAGATATAATATATTTTCGCAGGCTCCGTCTGCTGTGGGAAATTCCCGCAGCGGCAACAACAGCATAATTTCTTCGGGCGCACGGATTACCGTGCGCCCGATTTTTTGCGTCAAATTCCCCCTCGCTTCCTATTGACAAATCATATTGGAACGTGTAAAATATAACGCACGTTACGGAGCAGATGCTTGAAATTGAACAATTGCAACTGCCGGTTGACAAATTTCCAAGCCGGATTTCTTGCGCGTGGTGTCTCCTGTGTGTCTTTTGATGCTCTCGGTGCTCAGTGACCTTAACTGCATTTCCGTGAGCGAGAAGCTTGCCGCCGGTGTCGGCGGGGTGCTGTTCGTGGTGGTGATAGGCATAACGGAGCTTATTCAAAACCGCAAATAACGCAGACATATTAATAGACATTTTCAATAGGAGGATTATATAAATGAAAAAGCTTGCGAAAAACACATCTTTTCTCGTTATTGCATTAATTTTAGTTTCCCTGTTCGGTGCATCGGCATACGCCGACAACGGCGATTATGCCATTGATAGCGCCGAATACACCTATGACGGCTCGCACTTCGTTTCCGGCCAGACCGTGAACGAAAGCGAATCCGTAAAGGGCGTACTTGCCGCTGCCGGTTACGATGTCAACCTCACGGGCGTGAGCCAGTACACCGCGGGCGCGGGGTACAATGTCCGCTCTGCGGGCGAGACGCTCAACGACGCGTTCTTGGCCGGGTACAATGTCAGCATTGACGGCGTAACCGCGCGCGACCTATACGCCGCCGGTAACACCGTCACGGTTTCGGGCGTTGTCAGCCGCAGTGCATACCTCGCCGGCAACATGGTTTCCGTCTCCGGCAAAATAGGCGGGGATTTGTATATTGACGCACAGAATGTCAGCATCGCCGACACGGCTGAAATCAACGGCACGATCCGTATCTCCGACAGCGCCAACGTCACCGCGTCCGAGAGTACGGAGAAGAGTATAGAGTGGTATAAATCCGAGGCCTCCGCACGCTCTGAGAGCATAAGCGAAGCCGTGCAGACCGTCTCCGCCGCGAGCAGGGTCGGCTCTTGGGTGTTTTCCCTCGTGGGGCTTATCATCGTTGCGCTTGTTCTCTTGTGGCTCACGCCGCTTTGGGAAACAGTTGATAAGCGCTATTACGGCGCGCCGTTCGTGGCCTATGCGCGCGCATTCGGCATCGGCTTTGCCGTTCTCGCGGGTGTGCCCGTGGCGGCAATACTGCTTATGTTTACGCGCATCGGCCTGCGCCTTGCGTTCGTACTGCTCTTTACATATGTTGCGGCAATAATCGCGGCAAAGGCGTTCATCTCCTTTGTGCTCGGTGCGCTCATATGGCGCAATCTGCTCAAGAAAGCGCCGAAGTACCTTGCCGAGCTTCCGATAGGTGTGCTGGCCGTGTGCCTTGCTGAGATAATTCCCGGCTTAGGCTTTGCCGTCGGCTTTGCGGCCGTGCCGCTCGGTCTCGGCATGATAACCCTGCTCCTCGGCAAGAAAAACACCT
Organism: uncultured Oscillospiraceae bacterium; assembly: GCA_964524815.1. Taxonomy (GTDB): domain Bacteria; phylum Bacillota; class Clostridia; order Oscillospirales; family Oscillospiraceae; genus Limivicinus. The sequence goes on along the minus strand of CAZGFK010000065.1, from coordinate 155 downwards.
CCGAAGACGACCCCGCCGCTCTCCCCGCTTCCGTTGCGGAGTGAAATCCATAAATATACTTACAAAAAGCAAAAAAGCCCGGATTTCACGGGCTTTTTTGCTTTTCATCTTGCACTCTTGCCGTAACCGTGGTATATTACTATCTCACGCGAAAT
>CAZGFK010000064.1:0-8267 GCA_964524815.1 uncultured Oscillospiraceae bacterium | reverse complement strand
CCGCAACGACATCGGGAGGGATGCGGAAATGATAAAAACTGTTGGGATTGTCAGCCAGCCGAGCGGGGTGCTCGGCGAGGGGTTTGTACGTCATGAGCTTGAAATCGGCCACGCTTTGCCGCGCGCAATTATCCCGTTCGGCGTTGAGGCCGTCGTGGATGTTGAAAAACAGCGCATAAGCTTCTGATATGTTGCATTTTCGGTGAAAATGCGGTAAAATTAAATACGAAGTCATTAAGCGCCCCGCATATGACGGCGGCGCTTTTGTTTAATACGGATTACAAACGGAAAGGACAACAACATGGACGCTTTAAAAGTTCTCATTCTAAACGGCAGCCCCAATGCAAACGGCAACACCGCCCTTGCTCTTCGCGAAATGGAGCAGGTTTTTGAAGAGCGCGGCGTGGAGTATGAAACCGTGCTTTTGGGCAACAATGCCATACGCGGCTGCATCGGTTGCCGCAAATGCGGGGAGCTTGGCAAGTGCGTATTTGACGATGTGGTAAACGAGCTTGCCGAAAAGCTCAAAGCGGCGGACGGCTTAGTTCTTGCAAGCCCCGTGTACTACGGCTCGGCCAACGCCACGCTCATCGCCTGTCTTGACCGTCTTTTCTACAGCGCTTCGTATGATTTGAGAATGAAGGTCGGCGCAAGCGTTGTGTGCGCTCGCCGCAGCGGCTGCACCTCGACCTTTGATGAGCTTAATAAATACTTCACCATTTCCGGTATGCCCATCGCGTCCTCTTGCTATTGGAACAATATCCACGGCCGTTTGCCCGGCGAGGCTGAGGGCGATGCCGAGGGGCGGCAGACTATGCGCGCCTTGGCCGACAACATGGTTTTCCTCATGAAGAGCATTGCCCTCGGCAAGAGGGAATTCGGCTTGCCCGAAGAGGAAAAGCGTGTATTCACGCATTTTATTAGATAAGCGCCCCGCGCACATATAGATAACGCGCGGCGGCATATCGGCGGGGAGGGAGAGAAAAAATGCGCAGACTCGCGACAGCGTCCGTTGCTTTTTCGGCGGCTGTTTTCGCCGCGTGTTATCTTCTCTCCGCGGCTTCCGTTTTGCCCTTTGCGCTGTGCCTTGGCGCGCTCGGCGCTGTGGCGCTTCTCGGCAAGGGGCGCATTTTCCGCCGCGCGTGTATTGCGCTTTTCGCCGCGGCCTTAGGGCTTATCGTGTATAATGTACATACTTTGCATACAACCACCCCGGCAGCGGAGCTTCACGACAAAACGCTTTCGCTCTCCGGCGTGGCGCTCGATTACCCCGCTGTATATGATAATTACTGCCGCGTTGACGTAAAGCTTGACGGGGCGGCTTCGCATTTAAAGGCGGTGCTGTACGCAAGCAACAGAGCGCTTGCCAAGGTCGAACCGGGGCAAGCCCTGCGCTTTACGGCGCGCTTGCGCAAGGCCAATACGCGCTACGGCGAGGACTATGATTATTATAATTCGCGCGGTGTTTACCTCATCGCAAATGCGGACGGAGATATTGAAAAGGGCGAAGTCAGCCGCAGCCTTGCCTTCTTTCCGGCGCGTGTGCGCCGCGCCTTTGCTTCAACCGTGGATGAAATCTTCCCGCCCGATACTGCACCCTTTATGCGCGCCATTCTCCTCGGCGACAAGGCGCAATTATACCTAGATACTCCGCTTTATACCGCGCTCACGCGCGCCGGATTTATGCACATTGCGGCGGTTTCGGGGATGCACATCTCCTTTCTCGCGGCGCTGTTGCAGCTGCTCATGGGTCGAACACGCCGCAGCGCCGTTATCTGCATTGCGCTGATATGGTGCTTTGTGCCCGTCACGGGTTCAACGCCCTCTGCCGTGCGCGCGGGCTTCATGCAAACGGCGCTTCTGCTCGCGCCCATCGTCCGCCGTGAAAATGATTCGATTACATCACTATCCTTTGCGCTCGCATTGATTTTGCTTCAAAACCCTCACGCCGCCATGAGTGTCAGCTTGCAACTGTCGTTCGGCGCGGTCGCGGGTATCTATTTCCTCTACGGCCACATTAACAGGGTGCTCTTGTCCCTCGTTTCCTCTGCCCGTCTCCGCCGCAGGCTCGAAAAGCCCGTTGGCGTTGCCGCGTGCTCGCTTTCCGTCATGGCGTTTACGCTGCCGCTTGGCGCTGTACACTTCGGCTATGTTTCCGTGCTATCGCCGATTATGAACATTTTGGCGCTGTGGGCGGCTTCTTTGTGCTTTTGCACGGGTCTTGTTGCGTGTGTCCTCGGCATTGTGCTTGCGCCCTTGGGTGCGGCGCTCGCTTTTGCTTCGTCTCTCGCGGCAAGGTATATTTTCATTGTCGCGAAGCTCATTTCGGCGTTCCCGTACAGCGTTGTGTATTTGGATAATGGCTATATTACGGCGTGGCTTGCGCTGTGCTATGTGTTCTTTGCCGCCGCAATGTTTACAAAGCTCTCTGCCGCGAAAAGGCTACTTTACCCCTTAGCGCTCTCGGTCTTGTCGCTTGCCGCCGCGCTCGCTCTCTTGCGGCTGGACGCACACCGCGCCTACGGCATGGCGACGGTGCTTGATGTGGGGCAGGGGCAAAGCATATGCCTTATGTCCGGACGGGCGAGTGTGCTTGTTGACTGCGGCGGGGTTTATTCTTTCCGCAACGCCGGGGAAACGGCAGGCGCATATCTTCTCAATCGCGGCCACACGCATTTGGATGCGCTTGTGCTCACGCACTTGCACGAGGATCATGCCAACGGTGTGGAGCGCTTGCTGGAGCTTGTGCGCGTGCGCTATCTCATCATGCCCGCCGAGCCTAACGATGATGATGTGCTTTTGCAGCCCTTGCTTGCTTTGGCCGAGGAACGCGGCATAGAAGTGGTGTATGTCGGCGAGGATATGCTCTTGGACGCGGACGGGATACATCTTGCGCTCTACGCGCCCGGCGAAACGGGCGATACGAATGAGCGGTGCTTGATGTGCCTTGCGTCACTGGGCGATTTTGATATGCTCATCACGGGTGATGCGCCCGAAAAGGCGGAAAATGAGCTTGTGTACAAGCATGATATACACGATGTCGAAGTATATATTGTCGGGCATCACGGCTCTAAGTATTCAAGCGGCGATGCGCTCTTATCCTCAATCGGGGCGGACACCGCTATTATAAGCGTAGGCTACAATTCTTACGGTCATCCTACCGCGCAGGTACTTGAACGCCTCGCGTTTTACGGGTATAATGTCTACAGAACAGATGTTGACGGGCGCGTTGAAATACGCGTGAGGTAAAAAACTATGGCAACAAAACGAAACGCAAAGGACGAAAAAAAGCTGAACTATTCGCAGGAGATACGAAAGCTCCGCGATAACGGCCCACAGCGGCTTTACCTGCTCTACGGGCAGGAGGACTATCTTCGCGAGCAGTTTTTGCAATCGCTTAAAAAAGCCTGTCTCCCTGAGGGTGAGGACAGCTTCAGCTTTAAGCGCATGGACGGCGCGGAGCTTGACGTGCGCGAGCTTTCCGAGGCCGTGAACTCCGTCCCCTTTATGACGGAGCGTAGCTTTGTCGAGGTGCGCTCGGCGGATATAAACAAGCTGAAAGACTCCGATGCGGTAATCGAGCTTTTGTCGGACATTCCGGATTATTGCACCGTGGCCTTTGTGCAGAGCGCGCAGTTTGAGCCGGACGGGCGCATGAAGCTCATCAAGGCCATACGCGAGCACGGCGAGGAGTTGAAATTCACCGTTCAGTCGCAGGGGCAGCTTGTTGACTGGATAAACCGCCGCTTTGCCGCCGCCGGGAAGAGCGTGGATCTTGAAGCCGTCCAGCGCTTGATTTTCATCAGCGGCGATCTAATGAGCCGCCTTATCCCGGAGATTGAAAAGGTTGCGGCCTATGCGCAGGGCGAGCGCGTCACGGCCGAGGATGTGGAAGCTGTGGCGCACCATATCCCGGAAGCGGTTATATTCTCTCTCTCCGAGCATATTTCCCGCCGCAATTGCGACCGCGCCGCCGAAACGCTTGCCGAGCTTCTTTCCGATAAGAATAACGAGCCGATTATGCTCCTTGCGCTCCTCGGCGCACAGCTTAGAAAGCTGTATGCGGCGCGCCTTGCCGTTGAGAGCGGGCAGGGGACAAAGCGCGTGATGGATATGTGCGGCATTAAGTATGAGTTTATGGCGAAAAATCTCATTGCCTCGGCTCGCGGCTTTTCCCTTTCCCAGCTTCGCCGCGCGGTGGAGCTTTGCGCCGAGACGGATTATAAAATGAAAAGCTCTTCCCTTGACGATGAAGAGCTTTTGACGGAGGTTGTTATGCGCATTGCGGCGGGTGAGAGCGATGATTGATGTGCGCGAGGTCATAGTGGTTGAGGGGCGCTATGATAAAAACACCCTCAGCCAAGTTGTCAACGCCGTTATTATCGAGACCTCGGGCTTCGGCATTTTCAACGATAAGCAAAAGCAAAAGCTCCTGCGCCGTATGGCCGAGGAGCGGGGATTAATTATTTTCACGGATTCTGACGGCGCAGGCTTTGTCATCCGCAATTTCATCAAGGGCTGTGTCGAGCCCAAGCTTATAAAGCACGCCTATATTCCCGATATCATCGGCAAGGAGCGGCGCAAGGCTGCACCCGGCAAAGAGGGCAAGCTCGGCGTAGAGGGAATGCGTCCGGAGGTGCTTATTAATGCTCTGCGCCGTGCGGGCGCAACCATGAGCGAGCCGGGGAAAGAAAGTGCCCCTACGGAGCGCATAACCAAGGCGGATATGTTTGCCCGCGGTCTCACCGGCGGCACGGGCAGCCGCGAAAAGCGCCGCGAGCTTTTGGAAAAGCTCGACCTGCCCGAAAAGCTCTCGACAGATGCGCTCTTGCAAGTGCTCAATGCACTCATGACCCGCAGTGACTTCCTTTCAATTGATTTATAAAAATGAGCGTAAAAACTCCGCGCAGTGTGCGTACTCGCACCCCGCGCGGAGTTTTGGTTATTCTATTTCGATGCAATCCGGTGTTATGTGCCACAGCTCTTTGAAAAGCTCGCGCGTTTCGATGCCGAGGATAATCAAAAACGCAACGGCAAAGTACAGCCCACCGATAGCCGCATCGCCTATAAGCGCGTTAGTGTAGCTACAAAGCGAGGAGAACGTAAGCACAACCGGCACATACCACTTGCGCCTATCGTACATGAAATATATTAGCCCTAAAATCTCCGCCATGTAGTAATATCTCTCATGCATTCGCGGCAAAACGAACGGCACGAACAGCGCAGAAAGGAAAAAGAGCTTCAAAAGCTGGCGTGAGTTCATTTTCTTGCTCAAAGTCAGGGCAAGCATCGTGAATATCACAACCGCGCCTATCCCAATGAAAATTGCCGTAGTGTTGTATTCCGCCGGGCGGCTTGAGCTGAAAAAGCGCCATGCAGAGGGTGCATTGTACCAAAGCTTGGGGTACTCGCCCATTTGCCCGCCGTAGATATTCATGCAGCTAAGTAAGCTCCGCCCGCAAAGCAGGGCAGGGAGAAAGCTTGCAACGTACACCACGGGAATCCATAAAAGCTCCTTGGGCTTAACCCGCCCCATGAAGAGAGCCACGGCCAGCGCCGGAAGAATGAAAATAGCTTGCAGCTTGAACGCAAAAGCTACCGTCCAGCTTATTGCGCAAAGCCGACCGCGCCCGGTCAGCGCGCCGTAAACGGAAATGAGGCAAAATGCAACGTAGATTGAATCACACTGCGCCCACTGCGCCGAGGCTATCATAACCGTGGGGGTCAGCAAAACGATGAGGAACGAGGCAAGCTCCAAGCGCCTGTCCTTAACCTCAAGCGCCACAATGCGAAGCACCGTGTATGCCAAAACCACATCGAAAAAGCAGGACATGGACTTAATGTGCAACAGCTCGTCCCACTCGGTGCGGGAAAGCGCCGTTAAAAAGTAGAGATACGGCAGATTATAATCGCCTATCGGCGTGCTAAGCGCTTCTTTCAACGAAAGCGAGCCGAGCTTTTTCGTCCACGGCAAAAGGCAGTGAATGTAATCGCTCGATTGAAACCCCAGCATGGTTACGCGCGCATAGAAAGCGCAGCATAAGCACACCGCCGCGGCCAAAAGCATGAGTGCGTCATACCTCTGCCGCATGATAAGCAGCACCATCGACAATAGGAACAGCCCCGCGTAGATAAGCGCGGCGGGAACAGGCCAGTAGGCGTTAACGCCTATCGCCGTCATCCATATGAATACGCCCAGCCCAAGCGCGATAATCAGCGCGAACAAAAGCTGTAGCCAAAGCCGCTCGTTCACGGCTTTTACGAGTTTTGCGGTTATAGGCATGGTTTAAAACCTCCCTGCGGCGCAGCCGCAATTTATCATAGCCTCTTATTCCAGCGGGATTTTGTCCGGGCTTTTGTGCCAGTAGGAGCAGAAAAGCTCTCTCAGCTCGGTTGCGAGGATAACGAGGAACGCCACGGCGATATAGCGCTGATCAAATATGACGCTCGGCGGGTTATCCATAAGCGTGAAGTAGTAAATGTACCCCGTCACGGACGAGAGCACCACCGTCAGTGGGATGTACCACTTTTTGCGGTTTGTCATGAAGTAAATAAAGCTCATCACATCCGCCATGTAGAAATACCGCTCGTGCATACGCGGCAGAACAAACGGCACCAGCATGGACGAGATGAAGAAAAGACGAACAAGTATGTCCGGCGTAAAGGTCTTAAACCCTGTCAGGCAGAAATACATGAATAAAAGCACCGCTGCTCCGGCCAAGAACACCGTGACATTGCTGTAGCCCTCAAAGTCCACGCCCGTGAAGAAGCGCCAAAGCGTGGGTGCGTTGTTATAAAGCTCCGGGTATTGTTGGGTTTGGTTTATGTATATCCCAAGGCAGCTTGATAAGCTCCGCCCGGCGATAAGCGCGGGTATGAGCAGTGCGAAGAATACGCCCGGCACCCATAAAAGCTCTTTGGGCTTTACCCGCCCCATAAAGAGCGCCACGCACAGGGCGGGCAGTGCGAAGATTGCCTGAAGCTTAAAGGAGAATGCCAGCGCCCATGCGATAGAGCACAAGCGCCCGTTGCCTTTCACGGCGGCGTACAGCGATATAACGCAAAAAGCCACGTAGATTGAATCACACTGCGCCCACTGCGCCGAGTTCATGAATACGCTCGGCAGACCCAACGCGACAATGTAGGCTGCAAGCTGTATGCGCCTATCCTCGGTCACGAGTGCAACGGTTTTCATCGCGTAATAAGCAAGCACAACATCAAATACGCACGAGAGCGCCTTTATCGGGATAATCGGCACGATATCCAGCCGCGAGAAGAAAAGCAGGAAGTATAGATACGGCATATTGTAGTTGCCTATCGGCGTTACAAGCGCTTCCCGAACGCCCACTGCGCCCAGCTTTTTCACCCAGTCGGCCAAAAACGCCGTGTAGTCGCGCGATTCAAAGTATAGTAGGCACACCCTCGCGAACATCACGCACGCCAAGCACCCCGCCGCGATGAAAAGTGAGAGCGCGTCAAAGCGCTTTTGAGCGATAAGCAGCACCTGCGCGGCGAAAAACAGCGCCCCGAATATAGCGGCAGTCGGCAGGGGATAGTATACGTTCACCTTTTCCGCCGTCAGAATTACGAAAATCCCGAACCCCACGGAAAGGAGCGCCGCAAAGGCGTATTGAAGCCCCTTTTTGTTATCAATATTATCTAAAACAGCAGCGGTTTTGCTCAATAAATCACCCTCAATGTCGAATTGAATACTTATTTTACTATATCGGCGCGCTGTCGTCAACATATTGCGCGCCGTACCGGCCATACGGTGGCGGGGGAGCGTTATTTACCCGTTGAGCCGAACCCGCCCGCGCCGCGCTCGGTTTCGGAAAGCTCCTCGGCCTCTTCAAATTCAACTTCGAGAAACGGCATAACCACAAGCTGCGCGATGCGATCGCCGTTTGCGACCTCGCGCGGCAGGGCGCTGTCGTTGTGCAGGGCAACGGTGTATTCGCCCCGGTAATCGCTGTCGCACACGCCCACGCAGTTGGCCGGGCGCAGCCCTTGCTTGCTGGCAAGCCCGCTGCGTGCAAACACCGCGCCGAAATATCCCTCCGGTACGGCCACGGAAAGCCCCGTGCTTATCATTGCCGTTTCGCCCGGCGCTATCGTGACGGTGTTATCCAAGCACGCGTAGAGGTCATATCCCGCGGCGTAGGCCGACCCGCGTGTCGGCGTGACCGCACCCGCGCGTAGTTTTTTGAATTTGATTTTCATATTTCGTCTCCCGTGATTTCGTGATGTGTTTTATTTAATATAGTATA
>CAZGFK010000063.1:0-8402 GCA_964524815.1 uncultured Oscillospiraceae bacterium | reverse complement strand
CTTTGAGAATACCACACTTTTTTGAAATTTGCAACAAAAATTTTCTTTGACTATTGCACGTGCAGGGAGTTGTAAACAGCAATCCCCGCGCGGGGGATTGCTGTTGGTTTTCCAATACCCCGTAGCTTTGCAGTTATGCTGTTCTTTGATTATAAGCTCTTTAAGCGTAAAACCCGCGTCTTGAAATACTTTCATAACATCAAAGGACATCGGAATCATACAGCCCTTTTGCCGCGCCACTTTGCATCATGCGTTGCCCAATCACCGCGCTTGGGAAACGACCAATGTGTAGCCCCCTAGAAAAGCACCCATTCACACGCTTTATTCTCCGGCTCCATAACAGCCATTTGTTTATAAACTAGATTTCCCGGCTCCAAAACAAATACCCCTTTTTTGTACTTCTCTTCAGCTATTTCTATAGCTTCTCCTGCGTCTTCTGCTTCAACTTCAAAATCCTGTGACACTACCTCTTCGATATTTATAACAAATTTCATTATACTACTCCTTACACAATTTTTCTGTATTTTCCGTTGCCTAAAAACTCTATAAAGCCCTTGTCTCTTAAAAACTGCAATTGCTGTCTGATTTTTGGCTTAATATTGCTGTTCTGCGGATGCTTTGCGTGCAGCTCCTCTTCAAACAAATACATTTCATCTAATGTAAATTCTTCTCTCGGCAATGTGTTGACGCAGTTAAGCACTTCCATGAGCCACCCACGGCTGTTAATATTTCTTGTTTCAAGGCGGTTACTCTTGCTGACCTTGTCTACCACACAATTCATATCAATTTCTTTTCCGTCGGAAATAATATAAATTCTGCCCTGCTCAGGAATTTTGTCAATCAAGATATTGCACCCCTGCCACCCTGCACGGCGCGCGGTTTCGGCTAACGGCTTTCTTTTTTCTATAATATCGGGGACGAAAAAGTGTTTGGGTATAAAAATGAAATCCCGCACCTTCATCTCAATCTTAGAATAGCCCATGAAGAAGAAATCCGGGTTTTGGTTTCCCGTTATTCTTTCTATCATTGTTTCGTATGCTCCGTCATTTATTTTATGCCCCAAGTGACCGTCCTTGCTTTTTAGCTCGTATTCGTTGCGGCAAACCGGGCAGAAAAAGTCCGCAACCGGGCGATTGTTCTCAAAATGCCTGATATGCCTATGCCCACATCTGGGGCAAAACATATTTTCGTTTACCCAGCTTTCCGTCAGCACTCTTGCAATTTGTGAATTAGAATGATATTCATCAGCCAAACTTCTGTTAAAATCAAGCTCCATATACTCTCACTCCTTTCTTGTCGGAATTACTCACAACCACCCTTGCACCTTTTTCGTGCATAGCGTCAACAAAGTGTGCAAGCTCGATTTGCGCGTTGTCGTCAAACGCGTTTTCCGTATACGCCGTGAAGCTTGCCGTGTCGGTGAGCGGGCGGTAGGGCGGGTCAAAATACGCAAATGTTTTCTCGTCTATAAACTCCGCCGATTCTCTGTAGTCCCCGCACACTATATTAACTCCGCTCAGCTTCTCGGAAACTGCACGGAGATTTGTTTCATCGCAAATCAAGGGGTTTTTATACGCACCCATCGGCACATTGAATAAGCCCTTTTTGTTCACTCGGTAAAGCCCATTGAAGCAGGTTTTGTTTAAGAAAATCATCAGCGCGGCTTTTTCCGTGTCAGCGCACTCGGTGCTGTCGGCTTTTAGGGCATTAAAGCGCTCCCGCTTAGCTGTATAATACTCCCTGCGCTTGTCCGTATCAAGCGGGACATATTCATTTTGCAAAGCCCAAAGCCGCTCAATGAGCGCGTCTATATCATCGCGAACAGTGCAGTAGGTGTTTATAAGCTCGGCGTTAATATCGCTGATGTAAACCTGCTCCAAATCGAATTTATTCAGTATATCAAACAGCACTGCGCCCCCGCCGACAAAAGGCTCGGCGTATTTTGTTATCTTGCCGCTTTCAAAGGGGTAATAGCTCTCGATTTCTTTTAACAGCTGGCCTTTGCCGCCCGCCCACTTCAAAAAGGGCTTGGCCGACTTCTCCTCGGTTTTATTATAGCGGGTGCTTCTTGCGTCCGTGGGCTTATCGGCATTCGCCGGAATGAGCCACATATTGCCCACCATTGCCGCGTCCTTTATTCTCTGTTCTGCGCAAAGAATCGCCACTCGCCTTTGCGAAATGCCCCATTTATCGGCAGCCTCTCTTGCAGATATGTATTCCATATACAAACCTCCCGGATTATGCGTTTTTATGTAATCATTATATTCTATATCTCGAATAATAGCAATACCAAAAGTGCGAGTTAAATTTTCTTTGACTATTCTCCATACGGTGATTATAATTAACACAACGGCATATGGTGGTGGTACAAACTATGAACAGGAGACCTCGCCATGAAAACAAAGCACCTTGCCCTTTTGCTGCCGCTTGTGTTCGTGCTCTCGGCCTGCGGCAAAACCGACGCGCGCACGGCCTTTGAAGCGTTTTCCGCCGATTTAAACGAGGTGGACGCGCTTACCTTTACCGCCCGCGTGCGCACAGAATACGATGACCGCCGGGCGGAATTCACCTTGGAATACGCCGCCGATGAGGAAAGCACCCTCGTCACGGTCGCCTCGCCAGAAATCATACGCGGCGTGAGCGCGCGCATTCGCGCGGGAGAGACGGCGCTTGAATATGAGGGCGTGTCGCTCGACACGGGGGCGCTGGACGATTTCGGCCTGTCGCCGATGTCGGCGCTGCCGCTGCTGATAGAAACACTGAAAACCGGCTACCTCGACACAGCTTGGGAGGAGGACGGGACGCTGTGCGCCGTGCTTGTGCCCTCCGACGGTGTGAGCGTGCAGGTAAGGCTTGATAAATACACAAAAACCCCGCTGAGCGCCGAGATATCTTCCGATGGGCGTGTGCGCGTGTTCGCGGAGATATCCGATTGGTCGCTGACGGGGCTGATGATAGAGGATAATATATAAATGAACGATTTACAAAAGAGAACCTGGGCGGAGATAAGCCCGGAAAACCTGCTGCACAACTACAAGGCCATACGCGCCGCCATACCCGCCTCGTGCCGCTTTTTGGGCGTGGTAAAGGCCGATGCCTACGGCCACGGCGCGCTGAAGGTGGCGCAGCTTTTGGAGAGCGCGGGGGCGGATTACCTCGCCGTTTCCTGCCTCGATGAAGCGCTGGAGCTGCGCGAGGGCGGGATAACCATGCCCATTCTCATCCTCGGCCACACGCCGCATGAATACACCCAAACCCTCATAGATAACGCAATCACCCAAACCGTCACGTGCTTGGCCAAGGCGCTGGAATACTCCGCCGCGGCAACCGCACTCGGCGGAACGCTTAAAATCCACATCAAGCTCGACACGGGTATGTCCCGCTTGGGCTTTCTTGTCGCGGAGGAGCATTTTGACGAGGGTGTGGATAACATCATCCGCTCCTGCACTCTCCCCGGGCTCGATGCCGAGGGGATGTACACGCACTTTGCCGTGTCCGACGAAGAGGGCGAGGAGTGCAAAGCGTACACCAAGGCGCAGTTTGCGCTCTTTTGCCGCGTGACGGACGCGCTCGCCGAGCGCGCCGGGATACACTTTGCCCTGCGCCATTGCGCCAACAGCGGCGCGGTCGTGAGCTACCCCGAAACCGCTTTGGACATGGTGCGCCCGGGGCTTCTCCTCTACGGCTACGGCGACACCTCCGGCAGGCTCGGTCTCAAGCCCTGTATGCGCCTTGTCACCACCGTAAGCACCATTAAATTCTACGAGCCGGGCACCTCCGTAAGCTATGGTCGCCGCTACACCACTGCCCGGCGCACCCGCATGGGCGTGCTCGGCATAGGCTATGCCGACGGTCTGCCGCGCCTTATATCCAACAAGTGCTCTTTCTACGCGCAGGGCGGGTACGCCCCCCAGTGCGGCAGCATATGCATGGATATGTGCATGATTGACCTGACCGAGCTTCCATCGGCGGATGTCGGGAGCGAGGTTGAAATCTTCGGCGCAAATAACGACATTAACGCCCTCTCCGCCGCCGCGCAGACTATCCCCTACGAGCTTCTTTGTGCAGTATCAAAGCGCGTGCCGAGGGTGTATAAGGACTTCTGACTTTCCCCACATATATAAAGCACACTCCCCCGCGCGTTGCACGTTTTTAATAAAAATTTTTCGATAAACACCGCAATTTTTTTACGCCGCCTTTGCGCTTTTTTCCCCTTTGCGCGCGCATCGGCTCTTGACCGAGCGTGGGATAGCTGTTATACTTAATTTATAAATGAACATACTCCGGCACCGCATGGGGGAGTAGCTGCGCGCCGAAGGGCGTGAGCAAATGTCAACATACATGGCGGCCTTGCGCCGTCTGGCTTTGCAACAACAGCAAGACTCATGTACAGTTATTAAATTTTTACTGTACACGGGTCTTTTTTTATATATGTTAGGGAAAAATATTCAGAGAACAAACTATAGGAGTAATTAACGCGCATGACAGCATTTATCCGACAGGCGGCTGAAAACCCCATGCTGCTTATCGCCTCGTGCCTCACTCTCGGCGTTATCCTCGTAAACGGCTGGACGGACGCGCCCAACGCCATAGCCACCTGCGTCGCCACGCGCGCGATAAGCGCAAAAAAGGCCATATTAATGGCCGCCGTATTCAACTTCTTGGGCGTATTCGTCATGACGGCGGTAAACGCTTCTGTCGCCATGACAATCTACAACATTGCCGACTTCGGCGGCAACGCTCAGCATTCGCTCATAGCGCTGTGCGCGGCGATGACGGCCATAGTCTTGTGGGCCACGGCGGCATGGTTTTTCGGCATACCCACCAGCGAAAGCCACGCGCTCATCGCCGGTGTTTCCGGCGCGGCCGTTGCTATACACGGCAGCTTCTCCGGCATAAACGGCGGAGAATGGGTAAAGGTGCTGTACGGAATAGCCCTTTCCACCGTGCTTGGGTTTATCCTGGGCTTTCTCTCGGCAAAGCTCACCGTGTTCCTCTTTCGCAACCAAAACCGCCTCACGGCGGGGCGCTTCTTCTCCGGTGCGCAGATAGCCGGGGGCGCGGCAATGGCGTTTATGCACGGAGCGCAGGATGGGCAGAAGTTCATGGCGATTTTCCTTTTGGGCGCGGCCTTTGCCGGCGGCCAAAGCGACCTGACCACATTCACTGTTCCCTTGTGGCTTATGATACTGTGCTCGGCGGTTATGGGGCTTGGCACGAGCATAGGCGGGACGAAGATTATAAAATCCGTCGGGCGGGACATGGTGCGCTTAAAGCCCTACCAAGGCTTTGCCGCCGATGTTGCCGCGACGCTGTGTCTGCTTTTATCCTCGCTCACAGGCATTCCCGTCAGCACCACCCACACCAAAACCACCGCCATTATGGGCGTGGGCGCGGCAAGGAGCGTGAAAAACGTCAACTGGGGGATAGTAAAGGATCTCGTGTTGACGTGGGTGTGTACCTTCCCCGGGTGCGGGCTATTGGGGTTCGCGCTGGCTAAACTGTTTTTATATCTGTTTTCATAAGAAAGGAGAATCATCATGGCAAAGGCAACCGATTATTTCGCCCTCATCGCCCGCCAAAGCACCTACTGCGTGCGCACGGCGGAGCTTTTAAAGGAGTATTTCTCCGCATATTCTGCCGAGGCGCTCCCCGTCCAGCGTGAAAAGATACACGCAATCGAGCACGAGGCGGACGGCGTACAGCACGACATTCTTCATAAGCTCTCCGTGGAGTTTATCACCCCCATCGAGCAAGAGGACATCGCCCACCTTGTTCAGCTCATTGACGATGTTACGGACGCGCTGGATAACGTGCTTTTAGAGTGCTATATGTACCATGTGGACGCGCTTCCCACCGGGGCAAAGGAGTTTTCCGCCCATGTGCTCAACTGCGTCTCCACGCTTGCCGAGGCCGTGGGCGAGCTTAAAAGCTTCAAGAAGCCGACAAAGCTCCGCTCGCTCCTCGTGGCTGTGAACACCATGGAAACCGAGGCCGACCGCGAGTATACCGAGTTTGTACACGCCCTCTTCGCCAAGGAGCACGATGTGCGCCGTCTCCTCGGCGGCAAGGCGATATTCGACAGCATGGAAGCCTGCTGCGACCTGTGCGAGCACGCCGCCGACGTAATAGATCAGATTTTAATGAAAAACGCTTAACTGTATCGGTTAGGAGTTGGAGTAGAAAATCGCCCGAACGCATTAAAAATGCGTTCGGGCGATAAGCCTTTATATTCAAGGCTTTTCTGCGGCGGTTTATCCAACTTGAGGTGGGCCTTGCCCCCTCAAACACCCCTGCTACTCTCTGGTTTTACATATATAGCATAGCTTTTTTGCTACAGACCTTTACTGTTTAATCCTGTTTTCGCATGAATCGGCGGCGGAGCGCCTCTTCAAAGGCGAGGCCGTACCAAAAGCCGGGCTGTCGGCGCGCAGTTTCCTTTATGCACTCATCGCACAGCTCCGCCGCAGCGGTGAACGCCGCGCAGCGCGCAGCCCCCTGCAAAAGCTCGCCGCAGAAAGCGGATGTGAACACATCCCCCGTCCCGTGCAGCACGGCGCTCTCCCACGGGCGGAAAAACTCCATATCCTTTCCGCCGAGACGCGCGACATAGCCCACCTCGTCCCCACGGCGCACGCCGGTTATGATTACATCCGGGGTTTTGAGCGCGGCGAGCATGGTCTCCGCTCCCGCGTCAGTGGTAAGGCCGGAGAGAAACGCGGCCTCGGTGTAGTTCGGGGTAATGACATCCGCCTTTTCGCAAAGGCGGCGCATGGCCTCCACGTGCGCCGGGGTAAACCCGTCATACAGCGCCCCCTCATCACCCATAACGGGGTCAACCACCGTGAGCACGTCTCTCCCGCCGAAATCGCGTATAAACTCCTCGGCAAAGCTTATCTGCTCCAAGGAAGCGAAATACCCCGTGTATATGCAGTCAAATTTCACGCGCATCGCTTTCCAATGCGCGCCAAATGCGCGCATCTGCGCCGTCATATCGTGCGCAACATAGCCGTCAAAGCCCGTGGTGTGCGTGCTCAGCACCGCCGTCGGCAGCGCTACGGTCTCCACGCCGTAGCACGACATTATCGGCATTCCCACGCTCAAAGAGCAGTTGCCTATACATGATAGATCATTTATCAGCGCCGCGCGCTTCATTCCGGTGTTGTTTATCTCGGTCATAGGTCTGTGTTCCTTTATTAATAAGGGGTTATCTTCCCGGTTATTATAGCAACTTCCCCGCCGTCTGCCAAGTATAAAGCGCAAAAATCTTTAGCCGCCTATTCCCCTGCTTCCCCGTCTCCGCTCCCCCCCTTGTGAATCTGCACAAGGGCAAAATCCGCCCCCTGCCGCATTCGTACTCCGCCGCACTTTTATGCAGCTTTTTATCGCATTTTACGCAATTCGGTGCATATTTCGCTTGTCAAAATACTTTAGCAGTTAAAATCGTTAACGCATTGTGGTAAATTTGAGCGCCCATAAGTTTAGGCGGGTTTTAGGGGTTTTTCGCGATATTTAAGAATTTTTTGTGCAATTTTAATCTTAAAAAGCTATTGACAAACTGTTTTCGCTGTGGTATATTCTCGCCATGCTTGAGAAAGGAGAACGAAAAATGATGTTTATTCGTCGCATGGCAAATCGTTTTTATTACTATTACTTTTATTTTCGTGAAGTAATAGCGATTTGTGATGCACATGAACGGATAAGCGCTTGATTGTATCATTTTTTCAAGCATTGTTTGACCGTGACGGACTTCGCCGTGTGGATTGCAAATCCGCACGGTTTTTGTTTTCCCTACCGTGTTGATTTCCGTCCCCTCTCCAAAGTCCCCCGAAAAGGAAACCTATGTGAAGCTTACTTGGAGGTAAGAAAAATGAAAAAGAAAAATTCCCTCACTCTTATCGCGACAATAGTTTTGGTTGTTGCAATGTGCCTGTCCCTCGCCGCGTGCGGCAGCTCTTCCGCTCCCACCGCAACCGAAGCCCCCGCCGAAGCGAGCGTTGAAGCCGCCGAAGCGAGCGCGGACAAGGTCTTTACCGTCGGCGTGTGCCAGCTTGTTCAGCACGAGGCGCTGGACGCAGCCACGCAGGGCTTTATGGATACGCTCACTGAAAAGCTCGGCGATAAGGTAGTTTTTGATGTGCAGAACGCCGCCGGTGATTCCGCCGCTTGCAGCACCATCGTGAACTCCTTTGTTTCCAAGAATGTTGACCTCATTCTCGCCAACGCCACCCCCGCTCTCGCCGCCGCCTACAACGCCACCGCAGATATCCCCATCCTCGGCACCTCTATCACCGAGTACGGCGTGGCGCTTGGCCTTGACGGGTTTGACGGCACTGTCGGCGGCAATGTCTCCGGCACGTCCGACCTCGCCCCGCTCACCGAGCAGGCCGACATGATTTTGG
>CAZGFK010000062.1:0-8498 GCA_964524815.1 uncultured Oscillospiraceae bacterium | reverse complement strand
GCCGGTGCTGCCGGTGTTGCATACGGAGTTTATATACAGCACTCTCATCTCAGAATTTTCTCCACACCATTTTATTCACAACGCCCGTATAGGACTGGATTATCTTCACGACCTTGGACGAAACATTTTCATCCGTATAATCGGGAACGGGCAAGCCCAAATCGCCGTTTTCGTTCATCGAAACCGCCGTAGCCACAGCTTGCAGGAGAGATTTTTCGTCAATCCCGGCAAGGACAAAGCAGCCCTTGTCAAGAGCCTCGGGGCGCTCGGTGCTGGTGCGGATGCACACGGCGGGGAACGCATGACCCACGGAGAGGAAAAAGCTGCTCTCTTCCGGGAGTGTGCCACTGTCGGAAACAACGGCAAAGGCGTTCATTTGCAGGGCATTATAATCGAAAAAGCCCAAGGGTGCGTGGCGTATAACGCGCTTATCAAGCTCAAACCCGCTCGCTTCCAAGCGCTTGGCCGAGCGCGGATGGCAGGAATAGAGCACGGGCATATCGTAAGCTTGCGCCATTTTGTTTATCGCGGTAAAGAGGGAGAGAAAATTCTTCTCGGTGTCTATATTCTCCTCGCGGTGCGCCGAAAGGAGAATGTACCGCCCCTTTTCAAGGCCGAGGCGCGCGTGAATATCGGAGCTTTCGATACCGGGAAGGCTTTTATGCAGCACTTCCGCCATGGGCGAGCCCGTGACATATGTGCGTTCCTTCGGCATTCCGCACTCGATGAGATAGCGGCGCGCGTGCTCGGAATAGGCAAGGTTAACATCGGAGATTATATCCACAATGCGGCGGTTGGTCTCCTCCGGGAGACATTCATCCTTGCAACGGTTGCCCGCTTCCATGTGGAAAACCGGGATATGCAGACGCTTTGCCGCGATTGCGGAGAGACATGAATTTGTGTCCCCCAATATTAAAAGCGCGTCCGGCTCGATTGCGCACATGAGCTTATACGAGCAATTTATAATATTGCCGACTGTCGCGCCGAGGTCTTCCCCGGCTGCGTCCATGTAAACCTCGGGCGCGGCAATGCCGAGGTCTGAAAAGAACACGCCGTTGAGGTTATAATCATAGTTTTGCCCCGTGTGCGCCAGCACCGTGTCAAAATACTCGCGGCATTTGCCGATGACGGCAGAAAGGCGGATTATCTCCGGGCGCGTGCCGACAATGATAAGCAGCTTCAGCCGCCCATCATTTTTAAAGGCTATATCGGAATAGTCAAGCTTCATACTCATTTTTTACAGCTCCTCAAAAAAGGTGTCGGGCTTATTCGGGTCAAAGCACTCATTCGCCCACATGAGCGTGACAAGCTCCTGCGTGTCGGATAGGTTTATAATAGAGTGCGTATACCCCGGCAGCATATGCACGGCCTCTATCTTCTCCCCGCTCACTTCAAACTCCATAAGCTCGTCCGTGCCGATTTTGCGCTCACGTATGAGCGCACGGCCGGAAACCACGATAAAAAGCTCCCACTTGGAGTTATGCCAATGTTGCCCCTTGGTTATGCCGGGCTTGGATACATTCACGCTCATCTGCCCGCAGCTTGCGGTTTTGATAAGCTCGGTAAAGCTGCCGCGCGCGTCCTCGTTCATTTGAAGCGCATACGCGATTTTCTCGCGCGGAAGATAGCTGAGAAAGGTTGAATACAGCTTCTTTTCAAATGAGCCGTTCGGTATTTCGGGCATGAGGCAGGTTTTGCTTTGCTCATCAAAGCTGTGCAAAAGCTCAACTATGCGCCCAAGCGTTGCTTTGTGCGTCACGGGGACATAGCACCAACGCCCGCGCGGGTTTTCAATAGGGGTAAGCCCTGAATAATCGCACCTATGCTCTTTACCCTCTAAGGCCGAAAGCAGTTCTGACACAACATCGTCTATGTACACAAGCTCCAGCTCTGTCGCGGGGTCATTCACCGTTATAGGAAGGTCGTTTGCGATATTATTGCAAAAGGTTGCCACGGCGCTGTTATAGTTCGGCTTACACCACTTGCCGAAAACATTCGGGAATCTATAGACCTGCACGCGCGCGCCGGTTTTCTCGGCATATTCGAAGAAAAGCTCTTCCCCGGCAAGTTTGGATTTGCCGTATTCGGACGCGGCATAGCGCCCGGCAAGGCTTGCCTGCGCAGAGCTTGAAAGCATGACGGGGCAGGTGTTGCCCGCAGAAATAAGCTCCTGCAAAAGTTCCTCGGCAAAGCCGAAGTTGCCGCGCATAAAGTCCTGCGTGTCCTTGGGGCGGTTCACGCCCGCAAGGTTGAAAACGAAGTCCGCGCGGCGGCACCAATCGGAAAACGTGGCCTTGTCAGTTTGGCGCGTATACTCAAATATTTCGCCGATATCAAGGGCGGGGTGAGTTCTGTCCTTGCCGTCGCGTATGTTTTTCAGCGCGCAGCAAAGGTTTTTACCCACGAAGCCCGCCGCGCCCGTAACGAGAATGTTCATTCGGCGCGCTCCTTAATATTTTATATTCATCGCGTCCAGCTCATCGCGAATGTAGCTGAGCGTCAAAAGCTTCTCCTTGACCTCGGTCACGGAGAGCATACGGGTGTTGTTGGAGTTAAACTCGGTCAAGTGGTTGCGCTCCACATCGCCCTGAACGAAGTATTTATCATAGTTTAAGCTCCGCTTATCGCAGGGGACGCGGTAGAAGCTGCCTAAATCCTCGGCCTTAGCGCACTCTTCGTTCGTCAAAAGCGTTTCGTACATCTTTTCGCCGTGGCGTATGCCGATGACCTTTATCATGCTCTTATCCCCGCCGAAAAGCTCGCAAACGGCCTCGGCCTGGGTCTGAATGGTGCAGGCGGGCGCTTTTTGAACAAGGATATCCCCGCTCTTGCCGTGCTCGAACGCAAAGAGCACCAAATCCACCGCCTCATCAAGCGACATTATAAAGCGCGTCATACCAGGCTCGGTAAGAGTTATCGCCTCGCCCTTTTTAATCTGCTCTATCCACAGCGGGATAACGCTGCCGCGCGAGCACATTACGTTGCCGTAGCGCGTGCAGCATATGCGCGTATGCTCCGGGGAAACCGTGCGGGATTTAGCTACAACGACCTTTTCCATCATGGCCTTGCTCGTGCCCATTGCGTTTATGGGGTAGGCCGCCTTGTCGGTGGAAAGGCATATTGCGGCCTTTACGCCAGCATCAATAGCCGCAGTGAGTACGTTATCCGTGCCGAAAACGTTGGTTTTCACGGCTTCCAGGGGGAAAAACTCACAGCTCGGCACTTGCTTGAGCGCCGCCGCGTGGAAGATATAATCCACGCCGTACATGGCGTTTTTGACGGATTGAAGATCACGCACATCGCCTATGTAAAACTTCAGCTTGTCCGCGCATTCGGGCATACGCGCCTGAAAATCGTGGCGCATATCGTCCTGCTTTTTCTCATCGCGGGAGAAAATGCGAATCTCGCCTATGTCGCTTTTTATAAAGCGGTTGAGCACGGCGTTTCCGAACGACCCCGTGCCGCCTGTTATCATAAGCGTTTTGCCCTTAAACATTTGTTTATTCCTCCGTTATTTCCGCCGCGACACACTCATCAAAGCGGTCAAGCAGCTTCTTTTTATCAAAATGCGTGTTGAAATACTCTCTTGCGTTCGCGCCGTATTCGCGGAGCTTATCGGAGCTTTTAAGCTCACTAATCGCATTACACAACGCTTCCGCGTCCCCTATCGGGCAGCACACTCCGCATTGAGCTTGGCGCACTATGCGCTCGGTCTCGCCCGTGGCACAGGCGAGAATGGGTATGGCGCAAGCCATATACGATTGAAGCTTTGCGGGAATTGTATTTGCAAACAAGGGACTGTTCATAAATGAAACAAACGCCGCATCGCACTCGGCAAGTATCGCGGGGATATCCTCTGCTTTTTGCCGCGGGAGGAGAAGAAACATATTCTCCACGCCGAGCGCGGCTATCTCCGCTTCAAGCGCAGCTTTGGAGCGCCCGTCCCCGACAATTACGAAAAGCGCCTCATCTCCGCGCGCTTTCATCACGGCGGCGGCTTTCGGCAGGATATCCAAGCCCTGCGCCCGGCCGACATTGCCCGTAAACGCGATTTTAAACCGTGAATCGGGCGCAACAAGGCCGCTTGTGCCGCGCAAAGTCGGGCGGTAAAATTCTTCGGCATACTGCGGCCAATAGCTCACGCGCTCGCGCCTGTCGGGAACGCGGGAAGAAATTTCTTCAACGAAGCTCGGCGAGGTGGCAAATATTTTGTCGCACCGGCGATATATATAATCCACCATGCGCCCTATGGGCTTTAGAACGAGGGGCGAATGTATGCCCGTGACTATCTCAATATTGTCCGGCCAAAGATCCTGCACATAAAGCCAGCAGGGAATTTTGCGGCGGCGGGCATACCACACGCCGACAAGCACCTGCGTCATGGGCGAAACCTCGAAGTTGAACACCATGTCGCATTTAAGCGGCGTAAAGCACTTCCAGAAAAAGCCCGACACGACAAACGATAGGTAGTTTAAGCACATACCCACCGCGCCCTTGCCGCGCGCTATGAGCGGGATGCGGATGATATCCATGCCGTTGTAGCTCTCGCGCCGCTTTTTGAAAAGGCCGTAGCCCTTATAATACTTGCCGTAGGGGTAGTTGGGAATGCCCGTGAGCACCGTGACCTTGTACCCACGGCGCACCCACTCGGTGCACATATCGTTTATTCGAAAGCTTTCGGGGTAAAAATACTGGCTGACAACGAGAATATGCTTTTTTTTGCGCTGTGTATCACTCATTGCATACCCTCTGTAAGCTCTATACTCTCTTCAAGGCTGTAAAGCCTGTATTCGCCGCGGGCATAATCGCTCATCGCCATATCGTAGCTTAGGCTGCCGAAGGCCTTATTTACAAGCGAGGTGAACACGCCCAAAAGCTTGAGCGCCCATGTCACTCCGCCGATAAGGCGGATTTTTCGCCCGTGCGCGGCAGCTATCATGCGCACAAGCTCGGAGGTGTTTGAATACTCCCCGTTTTGCGGGAAGAATGTGCCGCGCTCATCATTATCTATCATGAGCTTGACAAAGGCCATGAGATTGCCGACAAAGAGCATACTGCGCTCATTGTCAACGCGCGGAAAAATGTGCAAATGACGCGCGAAGAGCGAGAGCACGGGGTAATTGCCCTTGCAGCCCGGGCCGTATATCATCGGCGGGCGCAGGATAACCACTTTAAAACTCTCGCTTTCAAGCTTTTTTAAGCGCAGCTCAGCCTGAAGCTTGCTGTCGCCGTAGGCGTTGGCCGGGGAGCACATTGTGCCGCGCTCAATTCTCCGCTTTTCGCCGACGGGGGCGCTGTCACCATAGACAATGGCGGAGCTCATAAATATAAACTGCCCCACGCCCTCGCGCTTAGCCTTTTTGGCAAGCTCTTCGGTAAGCTCGGTATTGATTTTATAATAGGTCTGTGCCTTTTCGGCGCTGATATGGCCGTTATCGGAATGAGCAAGCCCCGCGACATGATAAACCGTGTCTATCCCGGAAAAATCCTCATCTTTCCATGCGCCGTTGCGCAGACTGATAGACACCGTGCTGTAGCCCGGAAAGCCCTCTATGTAGCTTTTAAAGCTTTTGCCGAGGTAGCTGTTTATGCCGGTTATGAGAATGCGTTTCATTGTTTTTTCTCCCGTTCAAGCTTGCCTGTGCCGCCCTCTACAACGCCCTCGCGCTTCAAAACGCTCACCACCGTGCCGAAAAAGCACTTGCAGTCAAACGCAAAGCCGAGGTTTTGAATATATTCGCCGTCAAGCCTTGCTTTCACATCTATGGGCAGCTCGTCTCTCCCGTTTATCTGCGCCCAGCCGGTGAGGCCGGGTTTAACATCATTCGCGCCGTATTTATCGCGCTCGGCGATAAGGTCGGTTTGATTCCACAGCGCCGGGCGCGGCCCGATAACGGACATCTCGCCGGAGAGGATGTTGAAAAGCTGGGGAAGCTCGTCCAAGCTCGTTTTGCGCAGGAAAGCGCCCGTGCGCGTAATCCACTTGTCCGGATTTTCAAGCTGATGCGTGGGGACATCGCGGGGCGTGTCCGTGCGCATGGTGCGGAATTTCAGGATGTTGAAAAAGCTCTTATTTACCCCGAAGCGCTTTTGCCTAAAAAACACCGGCCCGGGCGAGCCGAGCTTGACGCAAAGCGCAATAATCGCCATGGGAATACCCAAAACGATAATCCCCGCCAGCGACAGGAGAATATCCAATATTCTTTTTATAACTCGCTCGTACATAGCTTCACCCGTTGCGTTATATTTTCCGGCATTGTCGCATTCTCCGCGACTTCTTATATTACTGCCATTATAAACTATTTATCAGCCTATTATAGCATTGCCGTTGGGTAGTGTCAAATGCTATTTGGGCATGAAATTGCCCTCAAGGGAAAGCCTTGAGGGCAAGCATTATCCGACATACTCTTCTATACCCTGCTCGGTGACGTTGTATGCGCTGTAGGACGCGGCGGGGAGGGCTTGGGAGTTATAGAATACATCGGCGCTGTCGAAGAGGTATATTTGCGGCGTACCGCAATCGTGAATGTTGCAATTATTAAACTGCGCGCCGGAGACGGCGTACATATTAACGGCGCTGGAAGAGCAATCGTAAATCTCGGTATCGGCCACGTTCACCCGCTCGGATTCCACGGCGTAGAGGCCGACAACGCCGCACCCGTAAAGGCGGCAAGCGGCAAGCGCGACATCGGAGCAGCCATAAAGCCCCACAACGTTGCCCGAGCACGCGCTGGGTTCTTCGGTGTGGCCGAGGGTCAGGCCGGAGAGAGAGAAAGATTAGAGCAATTTGAAAAGCGAAGCACATCCACATAGCGCGGGTGGGCGACTATTTCAGCGCCGTTTTCACTGACGAGGGAGAGATTATCCACGCCCGTGATGCTAAGCCCCGGGCCGTCATATTCGCTGAGCCAGGTATAATAATCCCCGCCGTAACCACCGTAAGCGGTGGCCGTGGAAAGGTCATAGAGCGAGGAATCAAGGTAAATGACCGTGTCGGGCGCGATGGCGGCCAAAAGCTCATCGACAGTGGCTACATGGATATATCTTATTCCCTCTTCCACCGTGACATTGAGGCTGACTTCCGGCGAAGAAGAGAGCGCGGGGCGGTCGGTTTCAACACGCTCCATGTGCGCCAAAACGCCCGCCGTCAGCTCCTCACCCGCGAGAGTGCGCGCGGCGGCGTCGGAATAATCGGTATAGAGCGCGGGATAATAGGGCGAATCAAAGGCGGAGTTATCCACGGTTATGTCCTCGCCGAAAACGGAAAAGAGCGCCTGTTCAAAGGCTGTATCGCCGTAAACGGAGCAGCCGAGGACGGAAACCGCGCGGGAAGCAGAGGACGAGACAAGCACCGCGCCGGAGCAATCGTAAATATCGCTGTTGACAAGGGCAAAGCCGTTAGTGCTCGAAAGGGAGAAGACCCCGTCAAAGCCGGTAATGCCGCAATCGTATATTTCGCAATGGTTGAGGGTTAAATCCGAAGAAGAATAGGCGTTGACGGCGGAATAGGAGCAATCGTAAATATGCGTACCCTCGGCGGAAACACGGGAAGAGTACATGGCCTGTATGCCGACTGTGCCGCAGCCGTAGAGACGGCAGGAATTAATCTGCGCATTCGTGACATTATCGAGCATGACCACGCCGCCGGAGCATTCGCCGGGGGCTTCGGTATGGCCGAGGGTCAAGCCCCAGAGGGCGATATCCGAGCAGGATGAGAAGTAAAGGACATTGGCATAGCGCGGCACGGCGGAGATCACGGGGCGGTTTTCGCCCACGCCGTCCGCGATTAGGGCTAAGTTGCTGATGCCCGTGATTTGCAGCTCGTAGGCAGGTGCTTCGCCCGCGTTAACGTCAGAAAAGACCTCGACCCAGCTATACGCGGCGGGGGTATCCTGCGCGCCGTAATCGGACGCGTGGGAGAGGTTATAATCGCCGGGAGCGATGTAAACGGCCGTATCGGACGCGAGAGCAGCCAACAGCTCGTCTATCGAGCTGACGATGACAGAGTTTGCCCATTCGCCCTGCACAAGATAGATATCGGCAAGAGCGGGCGCAATGTCAGCTGTGGGTTCGGGGGTGTCGGGTACGGGAGCGTCCGGGGTTTCTGCGGGCGCTGTCTGCACGCAGCCGGCGAGGGAGAACGCCATAATGAGCGCGAGCAGGACAGAGAGGCATTTCTTCATTGCATATATCTCCTTAATGAAAGAATAACGAAGCTTCTGAGCAATAGACGCACTCGGCGGCGAAAAAGTTTCACGACAGAGGGGAAAAAATTTGCCCTCTCTCCGCAAGGGACTAGGCCGCTTCGCGGCCGTCGCGTCACGGCGAAGCCGCGCCACCTCTCCCTAGGGAGAGGCAAGAGGGGGTGAGGAAAAAGGCAACACGGTGTGCCATGTATAATTCTCTGCGAAAGGTGGAAAAATCCCTGTGCTGTTACATATAATGTAATGGGCTATCATTTTCACGGAGTGTGAAACGCATGGTCAAACGAGGAGATA
>CAZGFK010000061.1:0-8580 GCA_964524815.1 uncultured Oscillospiraceae bacterium | reverse complement strand
TGGCTGTCGCTCATGGCGACGACCTTGCCGCCGAGGGTGTTGACCTTCTGCGCGCAATACTGCGCCACGTTGCCAGAACCGGAGACGACGACAGTCTTCCCCTCGTAGCTCGTGTTCTTCAGGTGCTTAAGCGCCTCGGCGGAGAAGTAGCACACACCGAAGCCTGTGGCCTGCGTTCTAGCAAGCGAGCCGCCGAACGGAATGCCCTTGCCGGTGAGCGTTGCGCCCTCAAAGCGGTCAACAATGCGCTTATACTGGCCGAACATATAGCCGATCTCTCGCGCGCCCACGCCGATGTCACCGGCGGGAACGTCCGTGAACTGGCCGATGTGGCGGTAAAGCTCGGTCATGAAGCTCTGGCAGAAGCGCATGACTTCGCCGTCAGATTTACCCTTGGGGTCAAAGTCCGAGCCGCCCTTGCCGCCGCCCATGGGCAGTGTGGTGAGGGAGTTTTTCAAAATCTGCTCAAAGCCGAGGAACTTCATGATGGAGAGGTTCACGCTCGGATGGAAGCGCAGACCGCCCTTGTAAGGGCCTATTGCAGAGTTATACTGCACGCGGAAGCCGCGGTTAATGCGGGTAACGCCGTTATCGTCCACCCAAGGCACGCGGAACTCAATCACGCGCTCAGGCTCGACAAAGCGCTCGATAATTCCGTTCTTCTCCCACTCGGGGTGCTTATCCACCACAAGCTCCAGAGATTCAAAAACCTCGCGCACGGCCTGCAAAAACTCCGGCTCGTGAGCATCGCGCCGCTCGACCTCGGCATATACGCGCTTTAAGTATTCATTGTTCAGCATGGGCTGACCTCCTGAAATTTATAGAATTGGGGTATGGGTAAATATCCATTTTGACTGTGATATTATACTAGATTATTCGCCGCTCTACAATTCGCAATCTGCACAGTTTTTCACAATAAATTTTTAGCTCTTTAACGAAAGCAACTTTGATAAAAAAATACCGAAATTCGCCGAAACTATTGCATTTTCTACGCAAATAAGGTATGATAAAACCAAAACAAAATAAATCGCTGATTTAAAGGAGCAAAGACATGAATATAGAACGTTACGGCGCATACGAAAAGTATACATTCGGCAGCGACACCTTGCGCGTCTCGGTCATTACGCTGGGCGCGACCGTTGAAAGCCTTGAATACAAAGGGCGCGAGACGGTTTTGCGCTATGACAACGCGCAGGGGTACGAAAACGACACGGCGTATATTTGTGCAATAATCGGCCGTTATGCAAATCGCATAGGCGGCGCGCGCTTTATGCTCAACGGCAGGGAATATATTCTCCCCGCGAACGAGGGCGAAAACCAGCTCCACGGCGGCAAGCCCTCGTTTGAAAGCCGCGTTTGGGCGGCCGAGGTGCTTTCGGATAACTCTGTTCGCTTCACGCTCCACTCGCCGGACGGCGAGAACGGCTTCCCCGGCAATCTCACCGCGAGCGTCACCTATACCGTCCTCGGCGATACGCTTCGGCTTGATTTTGGCGGCGTGAGCGATGCGGACACGGTGTATGCCCCAACCTCGCATATGTACTTTGCGCTCGGCGAGGGGAGCGCGCTTGATTATGATATGCGCCTTTCCGCGTCCGGCCACCTTGAAGCGGATGCCGGGCTTGTCCCCACGGGGCGCGTTTTGCCCTGCGAGGGCGAGTTTGACTTTGCCGCGCCTCGCCGCATATCGCGCGACTATGACGATGCCTTTGTCTTGAGCGATACCCACGCCTGCACGGTTTCGCATGACGGCATTTGCCTTGATGTTTATACGGATTTTCCCGCATTGCAGGTTTATACGGCCTCGGCGATATCCGCACCGCACAGCAAAAATTGCGGCCTTGCCATAGAGCCGGAAGCCTATCCCGACAGCCCCAACAAGCCGCAGTTTCCCTCGGTCGTTCTTCGCGCGGGCGAGGGATATCACCGTTTCGCCGAGTATAGATTCTCCGAGGCGTGAGGATAAGCGCGACAGGCGCGGGAATGCGTAGTTTTGTTTCAAGCCAAGGCGTAATATGTTTGGTTAAGTTTATATTTTGGAGGTAGTTTATTCATGAAAACAGTATGTGAGTTTTTGCAGAAATCCAACGTGTTTTATGTTGCAACCGTGGACGGCGATCAGCCCCGTGTCCGTCCGTTCGGCATTGCGCACATCATTGACGGCAAGCTTTGCGTCATGACCGGAAAGTGCAAGCCGGTGTCAAAGCAGCTGGGCGTGAACCCCAAGACGGAAGTGTGCGCCTGCAACGGCACGGAGTGGGTCAGAATTACGGGAAAGCTCGTAGAAGATGACCGCGTGGAAACCCGTCAGGCAATGCTGGATGCGTATCCGTTTATGAAAAAGAGCTACGCCGCCGATGACGGCAATATGCAGGTGCTGTATTTTGAAGATGCAACCGCAACCTTTGATTCTTTCAGCGGCGAGCAGAGAGTGGTAAAGTTTTAATTGAACTGATTAAACCCCAAAGGGGCTGTAGCATCAATTGCTACAGCCCCTTTGCCATTCACCCTGCTTCATCCATCTAAGTACGCCACGGTGTAGCCGCCGATTTCGCAGAATGCATACCCCTGCTCGGGGAGCAGACCGAAATCGCCGTCCGAGGGGATGATATACACGCCGCCGGGGTCGGGAGCGTAGGGGTCAAGCCAAAAATAATAATTATCAAAGCTCAGCGCATGAAGATACATCGCCGGGAAATAAAGATACTGCACCGTGTCGCGGAAAGTTGTGACCGGGGTTTGAGTATAGAAAAGCACCTTGGTGTAAAATTCGTTTTCATCGAGATACACCCGCTCGCCCTTATCCTCGGCAAAGTCGAGCGCGTCCTCCAGCCCGTAGGAAAAATGCTCGCGCGTTTTTATCTCATACTCGGTGAAGTAATACCTTTCAAAGCCGATGAACACCAGCACATACAGCACCGCGACAACGCCCGCCACGGCGCGCGGCGAGATGAGCGAGACATTATAAACCCCAAGCGCGATGAGCACGACAAGCGGAATGAAAAACACGTTGAACTTCGTGGCGTTGCCCTTTATGAGAATGAGCAGCGGCAGACACACCAAAAGCTGCACGATAAGCAGCAGCGCGGGACAGTATTCACGTGCCTTGCGCGCGCGGGAGAGCGTCTTTGCAAGATAGATTATCCCCAAAAGCGCAAAGGGCAGCGAAGCGTAGTAGAATAGACCGAATTTATCCGGGCTTGAATAGATGTACCCGTCATTTTGCTTGATGAAAATATTCGTGAATATTTCAAACTTGCGCGCCTTTTCATCGAAAGATAATTCCCCGGTGCGCATATAATATAGCTTGGGAACGGAGAAAAGGGGAGTTATAATCTCGTCAATCCACCCATAGTTGATTGCAAGGAACAGCAGCAGCGGCAACGCAAGCAAAAAGAGAATTAGCACCGCTAAAACGGCGTGGCGCGTCAGCTTTAGCTTAGCGTGTCGCGCGCAATAGAAAACCTGCACTGCGAGCATAACAGGCACGAACGGCCAAATAGTGGCGTAGGTGTAGAGCGCGAGACCGTACATCAGCGCGGAGAGCGGCAAAAACCGCGCATTCTCCGTGCCGCGCACGAAAAAGTAAAGCCCGAAGAGCAGCAGCCCCGGCGCGAGGTTCGATTCCAGTGCCCAGCGGGACATGATGATATGCCACGGGCATATAGCGAGCATCAGCATTGCCAAAAGCCCCGCCCGCTCGGACACGATGCGCTTTACAAGGCCGTACACCGCCGGGAGACTGAGCGAAGCCACTATCATCTGCGGCATACGAATCGCCCACGTTTCCAAGCCGAAGAGCGCGATGAAGGGCATCATGAGGTAGGTTTCAAGCGCGTTCATGCCGCTGCCCCACGCGATGAGGTAAACGGGGTTATGATAGCCTGCCGTGTCAATGCCGTAATTGAGAAGTGACCACGCCTCATATGAGGCGAACGCCTCATCTTGGTTTATCCCGCTCGGCACTGCGCCCAAGCGAAAAGCGCGCACGAACACACCGACAGCGAAAATAAGCCAAAAGAGCGCCCGGCGCACGTCCGCGCGGTCAAAAAAAGCCGTATATTTATCGGAAAGCTTTTCGAGCATGATAAATCTCCGTGAAATGTGATAACGCTATTATACCGCAAGCGGGCGCACAATGCAACGCCGAGGAGAGAGTGGGAGAAAAATTAACAGTTAGAGATTGAAGTTTCGCGCTTGCTGTGGTATGCTCCGGCGCGTATGAGAGTCATTAATAGTTTTAGGAGGGCATAGGCATGAGCCGTCAAGAGGCAATCGACCAATATAACCACGCGCTTAAAGCCGGACAGAAGTTTTACAAAACCGCCCTCGCGCGCGGCGGCTACCCCTATCCGCCCGCGCTCGACAATA
This sequence comes from uncultured Oscillospiraceae bacterium, assembly GCA_964524815.1. Taxonomy (GTDB): domain Bacteria; phylum Bacillota; class Clostridia; order Oscillospirales; family Oscillospiraceae; genus Limivicinus. The sequence goes on along the minus strand of CAZGFK010000061.1, from coordinate 4,209 downwards.
TGCTGGACGAAACATCTGTGGCCGGGCGGGCAAGCATGGGGCTTGTAAACATCCCGTCCGAGCTTATAGTCGGGACAAAGACCGCCGGGCGTGTGTCGGCGCTGGCGGGCAACTTTATGCCGCTTTTGGAAGAGGACAGCGAGTTTGCCGCGAAGTGGATTTCTCTGTGCGATGCGCACTTGAGCGAAGAGGGGATACGCGACCCCGTAAAATGCTTTGAATACCTCGGCAAATTCTATGTGCAGGAAGGCAACAAGCGCGTGAGCGTGCTCAAAAGCTACGGCGCGCCTACAATTCCCGGCACGGTGACGCGCCTTGTGCCGGAATACTCCGGCGAGCACGCCGTGCAGGTTTACTATGAGTTCATGCACTTTTATCAGCTCTCGCGGCTTTATACCATTGCGTTTCGCCACAGGGGGCAGTACGCCAAGCTTCAGGCGCTGCTCGGCTTTGACGAGGATCACGTTTGGACGGATAAGGAGCGCTTGGGCTTCTCCGCGGGCTTTACGCACTTTTCACTGGCGTTTAAAAAGCTCAACGCCTCGGCGCACTTGGATATCACGGCGGCGGAAGCGCTTTTGGTGTGGCTGGAGGTGTACTCCTTTGCCGATATCAAGGTAAGCACCCAGCCGGAGCTTATAAAAAACCTCTCCGCCATATGGACGGACATCGAAGCGCTCACCGCGCCCGAGCCGATAGAGCTTAACACCGAGCCGGACGAGCGGGACAAGAGCCTAATTTCAAAGCTCATAAGTGTGGCGCGCCCGGATCATTTGAGCGTGGCGTTTATCTATGCATTTGACCCCGTTAAAAGCGCGTGGACGCGCGCGCACGAGCACGGGCGCGAGTATCTACAGGAAAAGCTGGGGAACAAGGTGCGGATAAAGGTGTTCCCGGCGTACACGGGCGATTTTTACGGCGCTATGACGGACGCTGTTAACGAGGGCGCGCAGGTGATATTCGCAACCACACCCCACATGATAGACGCGGCGCGCCGCATCGCCGCCGAGCACAGCGGCGTAAAGGTGCTCAACTGCGCGCTGTCCCTGCCGTATACGGGCGTGAGAATGTACTACGCGAGAATATACGAGGGCAAGTTCATAACCGGCGCGATAGCCGGGGCTATGGCGGAAAACGGCACTGTCGGCTACATCTCCGATTACCCAATCTTCGGCGTACCGGCGAGTATAAACGCGTTTGCGCTCGGCGTGCGCATGACAAACCCGCGCGCGCGAGTAAAGCTGCGGTGGACTTGTACCCCCGGCGACCCGTTGGCGGACTTTCTCTCCGAGGGGATAAGCGTGATATCAAACCGCGTTGCCACAAACCCCACGAACGCGCACCACGCGCTGGAATGGGGGACGTATATGCTGGGCGAGGATGCGTCTCTCGTGTCGTTGGGTGTGCCGTGCTGGCACTGGGGACGGTTTTACGAGAAGGTTATACGCAGTATCTTCTCCGGCGCGTGGAACGATGCGCCCGAAAATCGCGCCATAAACTACTGGTGGGGCATAGATACGGGGGTTATAGATGTGCAGCTAAGCCCGGAGCTGCCCGACGGTGTGCGCACGCTGGCGGACATTCTCAAAAAAGGCTTGATAAGCGGCAAGGTGTCGCCGTTTTCAACGAGGATAACGGATCAAAACGGCATTCTCCGCTGTGACGGCGAGCACGAGCTGAGCGCGGAAGAGATAATGCACATGGATTGGCTGTGCGACAATGTGGACGGCGAAATCCCCGCCTTTGAGGAGCTTTTGCCGCGTTCGCAGGGGCTTGTGCGGCTGCTGGGGATATACAGAAATGCTCTGCCCCCCGAAAAGGAGGCGCGTCAGCTTTGAAGATACTAACCGTTTCCGATGAGGAAAGCAGCTACCTTTGGGATTACTACAAGCCCGGCCATTTAGCGGGCATAGATATGATTCTATCCGCCGGGGACTTGAAAGCAAGCTATCTGAGCTTTCTTGTTACCATGGCAAACAAACCTCTTTTGTACGTTCACGGCAACCATGACGGAAGCTACTCGGCAAACCCGCCCGAGGGCTGCGACTGCGTGGAAGATAAGCTCATAATCGCAAACGGTATGCGTATACTCGGCCTCGGCGGTAGTCAGCTTTATAACCGTGGGCCTCACCAGTATACCGAGCGACAAATGCAGCGGCGCATACAGCGCCTGAGCCTGAAAATAATGCGCGCGGGCGGCGTAGATATAGTGCTTGCCCACGCGCCCGTGCGCGGCTACGGTGATGACGAGAGCATGACGCACCGAGGCTTTGAAGCGTTTATACCGCTCCTTGATAAGTACAAGCCCAAATATTTTGTGCACGGCCATGTGCACAAAAGCTATTCCGGCGCAGGCTTTGAACGCGTCCGCCGGTACGGCGAGACGCTTCTTATAAACGCCAGCGGGCGATACATATTAGATACGGACAAGCTGTGAAAAAACACGGGCTGAGGCAAAGAAGAACAAAGCTTCTCTTTTGCTACAGCCCGTTATTATATTTTACCCCTTATTCGCCCGGCGAAATTCCATGGGGGAAATGCCCTCGGCGCGGCGGAACGCCTGCGAAAAGTAGCTCGCCGAGGAAAAGCCGAGCATTTGCGCGATTTGCGACATGGACAAATCCGTTTCGCGCAAAAGGTGCTTGCTTTCGTCAAGGCGGCGCGAAATCATGTAATTAATCGGCGAAATGCCGTATTCGCGCTTAAAAACGTGTGACAGATAGTATTTATTCATGTGCGCCTCGGCTGCCAGCTGCTCTAGAGAGAGGGGATATTTATAATTATTGTCTATATACCGCCTCACGGCTACGCACTGGCGGTTATCGGACACGGTTTGCGCCTCGGCGGGAGCGGGCAGCCCCGTGGAACGCATAAGGCGGATAATCAGAATCTCCATAAACGCCTGACATATATCCTCATGCCCTGTTTGCTTTGACTCCATTTCCCACAGAATATTGCGCATACAAGAGGATATTTCCGTGCTGTCAAGGCGGTTGAAGATGAAATACTGCTCGGCGGCGCTGTTGGGTATGCCAAGCTCGATCCCCTCTATCCCCAGCACGATGTATTCAAGCGGCTGGGCGTTCAGGCTTATCTCGGTGTGCACCACATTCGGGTTTATTATCACAAGATTATTCGTATCCACGGGGTAGAGCTTGTCTTCAATGAGAAACTGCCCCTTGCCGCCCACAATATAGAAAATCTCCACGTGATTGTGCGTGTGCGGCACGGAGTGCCAGTCCCCGGTGTATTTCGCGCTCGCGGCGCTCAAAAGCTTTGCCGAGCCGCGAATGGTGTACCCCTTTTTGCGGTTTAAGCTGTAATGATTGCTGCTCATATACGTCCTCTTCTTGAAATGCTTTATCTTTGTTGGCATTATATATTGTTTTCTTGCTTTTTTCAAGAGCAAATAAGCGCAATTTCACGCTGACAAAATAGCACTTTAAAGCCCGAATGCGCGGCACAGTGCAATATGCACAAAACAAAGCGCCCTGAATTGAACGAAATGCCGAAAAATCTGCGAAAGCAAGATGTATAAAAAACCGCGCAATAATTGGGTTGAGTATGAGCCAAATTTTTGTATACTATGTAAATATGAAAGTTATCTTTCAGACAATTTAAATACGGAGGAATACCAAATGAAAAAGTTCCTTGCACTTCTTATGGCTCTTGTCATGGTTCTTTCCATGGCTGCCTGCGGCGCATCCGAGGCACCCGCTGCCGAAGCTCCCGCAGCTGAAGCCGAAGCACCCGCTGCTGAGGCTCAGAAGATCCAGGTTGCTGCCATAGAGACCGCTTACGGCTCTGAGATTTGGCAGAAAGTCACCGCTGCATTCACCGAGACCACCGGCATCGAGGTTGAGCTTATCACCGATAAGAACCTTGAGGACGTTATCTCTGCTTCCATGCAGGGCGGCGAGTACCCCGATGTTATCCACCTGGCCACCGGCCGTCCCGCCGGCTTGACCGAGCAGTTCATCAAGGACCAGGCCATTGTTGAGATCACTGACGTTCTCTCCATGACCGTTCCCGGTGAGGATGCAGTTGTCGGCGACAAGATCTCCGGCGGCTTCACCGAAACCTCTCTCACCAATCCGTACAACGACGGCAAGACCTACCTTGCCCCCATGTTCTACTCTCCCTGCGGCCTGTTCTACAACGCCGCCCTCTTTGAGGCAAAGGGCTGGGAAGTCCCCACCACTTGGGACG
>CAZGFK010000060.1:0-8625 GCA_964524815.1 uncultured Oscillospiraceae bacterium | reverse complement strand
TCAAACTTGCCTACGACCGCATGGAAAAGCTGAAGTTTTAACGTGCTGGGGAAGGGGAAGTTGGGATGGATCTTCGTCAGATAGAGAACTTCATTGAAATATGCAACCAGCTCAGCATTACCCGCGCGGCACAGAATATGTACATTTCCCAGCAGGGAATGAGCAAAAGTATGCGTTCCTTAGAGCATGAGCTGGGGGTGCAGCTGTTCACGCGTACAGCTTCCGGCATAACGCTCACCGAGTACGGCAGAGAGTTTGAAACGTCCGCGCTGGAGCTGGAGAGCGTGTATCGCCGCGCCTTGGAGCGCATTGCAAGCATAAAAAACCGAAGTAAAAACGACATTACCATAGGCATACCCCATGGCCTTACAAATGTAATAGGCTCGAATATTCTACAGCGCTTTGTAGTTACGCACAGCGAAGCAAATGTTTCCGTGAAAGAATACGATGACAGCGAGCTGGATAAGCTCATAGAGGACGGACTTTTGGATATCGGCTTTTGCATAGAACCCATATCACACGCAAAACTGGATGTTCACAAGGTTCACTACGGGCGTGTTTATTATATGCTGCCCGAGGGTAGCCCTTTCATACATGACGGCAAAGTAGATTTAAGAGAGCTTAAAAACGAAAGCTTTGTCGGCTTCGGCGGACGCGGCAAAGGCCATCGCCAGCTTTTGGAGCATTGCCACCGTGCCGGGTTTGACCCAAAAACAAACTATGAAACGCAGGATTTCGGATTCATTACGGAGCTGTGCCGACAGGGTGCTGGTGTGGGCTTTTACGCCGGTGAAATAACCGATTCTTTCCCGGGCATTACGCTTGCGGAAGATATGTTTTCACTATGGAGCTACAATGTTTGTATCTGCACGAAAAAGGGTAATGTTCTGTCTATACTTGAAAAAGAGTTTTTGACTCTCTTTGATGATTGGAGCAGCCCTAAATAAGCCTTAACAACGCGGAAAATACAAATGACAATAAAATAACAAACTCGACCCCCGAAAAACGTGGTTTTTACGTTTTTCGGGGTCTTTTTTTGAAAAATTGCCACAACCAACGGTTGTTAAGGGCGAAAAATGCCGATGTTGTTCAAAGTTTAACAATCATGCTAAAATAGAACCACTGAGGTATGAAAGAGTGACCGACAATTAAACGTAAAGGAGAAAGATTATGTACGAATGTAAGTATCCCAATCTATTTAAGCCCTTGAAGCTGGGCAATACCATTTTGAGAAATAGGATTTTTGCCGCGCCGACAGGCTATTGTGACCTAACGAATCAGAAGATCGCAACCGAGCCTATGATGGCCTACTATGAAGCCAAGGCGCGCGGCGGTGCAGCGGTTGTTCACGTGGGCGAGGCGTACATTGACTCTGAGCACGGAGTGGATATCCCCAAGTATATTGCTCTTGACACGGACGAATGTGTTTCCCATCTCGGCACAGTTGCCGATGCTATAGCAAAGCATGGGTCTGTGCCCTCTATAGAGCTTATGCACGCCGGTATGTTCTCCAGCCAGTCCTTTGTAGAGGGGCATGAGATATGGGCACCCTCCGAAACGCCCGTTGCCGGCACAAAGGCGGGCGAGCGTCTGCAAGGTGCGGTTATCCCCGAAATGCCCGAAAAGGTTATATATGAGATTATCGAAAAGTATGCGGCGGCGGCCTTGCGCGTGCAAAAGGCCGGGTTTAAGATGGTGCTTCTGCACGGCGGTCACGGTTGGCTGCTCAACCAGTTTATGTCCCCGCTTGTCAACCACCGCACGGATAAATGGGGCGGCAGCGTTGAAAACCGTATGCGCTTCCCCATTGCTGTTTGTGACAGAATAAAAGAGGTTTGCGGCAAGAACTTCCTTATAGATTTCAGAATGTCCGCTGATGAGGTAAACTCCGTCGGTTACACGATAAAAGACGGCGTAGAAATGGCGAAGCAAATTGACGGGCACTGCGATATTATTCACTGCTCCTGCGGCAACCACGAGGTTGTAGAATCCTTTGTTGTTATGCACCCGTCCATGTTCCTGCCTGACGGCGTAAATATGAGATTTGCCGCCGAAATCAAAAAGCACGTTAACACTCCTGTTGCAACTGTCGGCGCATTCAGTGACCCTGCGATGATGGATAAGGTGCTTGCAGACGGCACTGTAGACGTTATTGAAATTGCACGAGGCCTCATTGCAGACCCGGATTTGCCCAACAAGGCAAGAGCGGGCAAGGACTGCGAAATCAATCAGTGCCTGCGTTGCTACACCTGCTTCAGCCAACTCATTACCACCGGCCAGTATGGGTGCGCTATAAATCCCATAATCGGCCGCGAGCTTGAAAACAAATACGATACCCCGCCCGTTCACAAGAGAAAGGTTGTCATTATCGGCGGCGGCATAGGCGGCATGGAAGCTGCGCTCGATTGCGCAAAGCGCGGTCACACCGTCACTCTTATAGAAAAATCCGATAGGCTCGGCGGCGTGCTGTTGATAGAAGAACAGGTTGAGTTTAAAAAGAAACTGGATCTTTATCTCAAGGCTCAGGCTCAGCGAGTGATGAATAATGAGAATATAACCGTTCTACTTAACACCAAAGCCACTGCGGGGCTTGTAAAGAGCATGGATGCGGACGCTGTTATCGCGGCTCTCGGCTCTAAACCCGCCGTACCCACCTATCTTAAGGGTTATGACAAAAAGAATGTCATTTCCGCTGAGTATGCCTATACTCATGTCGGGGAGATAGGGCAGCGCGTTGTTGTCATTGGCGGCGGCCTTGTCGGCGCAGAGCTTGGCATCCACCTTTCCATACAGGGCAGAGATGTTATCATTATGCACCGCCATTCCGAAATTAAAGTCGGTGCAAACGGCTTGCACGGACAGGCAATAGGCGAGCAGATTCATATTCGCGGCATCGCCACTGCCATGAACACGAGCCCCGTTGAGATAACCGATGAAGGAGTTATAGGCCGTAACGCGCAGGGCGAAGAAACCCTTTACCCGGCGGACACGGTTATTTATGCCGTGGGTCAGCGCCCCTTGGCAGATGAGGCTGAAAGCTTCCGCTTCTGTGCACCGGAGTTTTACACCGTGGGCGATTGCAACGTACCTGCTACGATATATCAGGCAACAAGCCAAGCCTATTATGCCGCGCGCGATATCGGCAGAATATAACGGAGATTAATCTATGAACAGTTTCAATAAATACCCCAATGTTTTTTCCCCGATTAAAATCGGTAACCGCGAAGTGAAAAATCGCATTCAGTTTTCCCCCATGGTGAGCAGTCTTTCCACGCCTACGGGTGCGGTTTCTGCCGAGCTTCTTGCATATGTGAAGATGCAGGCAAAAACCGGTGTCGGCGTTATTACGATAGGCTCAACACCTATTGACCACATTAACGGAGTGGACTTTTTTGGCGCGCTTGATGTTACAAGCGATGATAACCTCACGGATTTGCGCAGACTCTCCGAAACCGTACACAGATACGGCGCACTCATTTCCGTGGAGCTTGTTCATGCCGGTCGCTCTGCTCCCAAGCAGTTTCGTCCAGGTGAGGATGCAATAGCGCCTACACCCATCCCGGTTGAGGGTGGCGACACTCATATCCGTGAAATGACAGCAAAGGATATGGATACGGTAAAGGCGGAGTACTGCGAGGTTGCCGAGCGCCTTATGAAAGCCAATTTCGATATGGTTATGGTTCATGCAGCGCACGGGAATCTTCTTGCACAGTTCCTTTCACCGAAGTTTAACCACAGAACGGATAATTACGGCGGCTCGTTTGAAAATCGTTGCCGCTACCCGCTGGAAGTGCTTCAGGCAATGCGCGAGCGTGTAGGGGATAAGCTTCTTATAGATATGCGCATAAGCGGCGATGAGCTTATTCCGGGCGGAATGCAGATAGATGAGACTATCGCATTTATTAAGAAAGCGCAAAAGTTCATCAATACTGTTCATGTTTCCCAAGGACTGATTGTGGAGCCGCGTTATATGCCTTATACCATGCCCGCTTTTTATTTGCCCCATTGCCACAATACTAAATGGTCGGTGCTTGTGAAGGCGGATAAGGAAATCACAATCCCTGTAACAGTTGTCGGCAGTATTGCTACTATTGCCGAAGCCGAGGAGATAATTGCCTCGGGTCAGGCGGATATGGTTGCTATGGCGCGCCAGCTTATGTGCGATGGTAACACTCTCTTTAATGCCTATCGTGGACAGGAAGAGAAAACCCGCCCCTGCCTCAGATGCCACGAATGCGCCCCGGCGGACATTGTTCATCTTCGTTGCGCTACAAACCCCCGCCTCGGCCGTGAATCCGAGATTCCGGAAGAACTGCCGTATGCAAAGCATAAGAAAAAGGTTGTGGTTGTCGGCGGCGGTGTGGCCGGCTGTATGGCAGCAAAAACCCTTGTCGAGCGCGGCCACGGTGTAACGCTTATCGAAAAATCCGATAAACTCGGCGGAAAGCTGCACGAAATAAGCTGCCTTTCCTTTAAGTTCGATATGCGCCGCCACCTTAAGTGGCTCATGCAAAGCACAATGGATTGCGGCGCTGAAATCCTTCTTAATACCGAGGCCACGGCTGAGAGCATTATGGCTCTTTCTCCCGATGCCGTGTTTGTTGCAACAGGCTCGGATCGCCTCATTCTCCCCATACCCGGCATTGACCGCGCCAATGTCCACCATGTCCTTGATGTTGACACCGGGCGAGAGAGTGTGGGTGAGAAAGTGGTTGTATGCGGCGGCGGGCTTTCCGGCATGGAATCCGCGCTGGAGCTTGCGCAGCAAGGCAAAAAGGTAACGGTTGTGGATATGCTCCCCGTGAGTGAGTTTGCGCGCGATCATTCGCCTTCTCCGCGCGGAATGCTTTTGGAGTTGCTTGCTAAAAACGGCGTGCAGCTTATGGGCGAAGTGAAAGTGTGCGAGTTTACCGATGAGGGTGTTGTCGTCGAGAATAAGAACTGGCAGAGAATAACCCTCCCGGCAGACGATGTTGTCACGGCGTTCGGCATGAAGAAAAACGATGCTCTTTTAAAAGAACTGAGAAATCTTATGCCTGATGTGTTCGCCGTGGGTGATTGTAATGTTGTAAAGAATATCAAGAATGCAAATCAGGTTGCTTTCAACCTGGCATATGAATTCTGATATCCGATAAAAAACTATAAAAAAGGAGAAAAGTAAATGGAAACCGCAAAGTTAAAAAACAAAAAAATGATGTCCCTCGCGATCCTGTTCATCTCTGCACTTGAGATGGGCGGAATGGGTCTCATGCCCTCTCTCGCCGCAATTCAGGCGGATTTCCCCGAAGTCCCCACTACGGTTATTCAAACGATGGCTAACTGGCCGGGCTTTGCAATGCTTCTCGGCTGTGCCATATCCACCATGCTTGCAACAAAGGTGTCTAAGAAAGTCTTGTGCCAAATAGGTGTTGCGTTCTCAGCATCTATCGGCCTGCTCGGCTTCTTCTTCAACAGCAGCATTTTTGAGCTTTTTGCATGGCAGACGGTTCTCGGCCTCGGCTTTGGTTTGCTTATGCCTACTTCCAACGGCATTATTGCAGAGCAGTATGCGGAAGAAGAGCGCGCCAAGCTCATGGGTATCCAGGACTTGTTTACTAACGGCGGCGGTATTTACCTTACCTACGTAGGCGGTGCTCTCGCAGCTATCAACTGGCACATGAACTATCTTGCATACCTCATCGGCGTTATTCCTCTTGTCCTCGGTTGCATCTATCTGCCCAACGACAAGCCTACCGTAGCTACCAATGCCCCCAAAGAGCATTTCAGCGTTGCACCGAAAACTTGGCTCTACGGAGTGTTGATTTTTGTGTTCATCAACACTTATAATGTGTTCGGCAATAACATCTCTTTCGTCATTGAAGAGCGTGGCATCGGCACGGCGGCCGTCACCGGCACTGCCATGAGTATGTTCCTTGTCGGTGGTATGCTCGGCGGCGTGTTGTTTGGGCCTGCCGAAAGCAAGCTCCATGACTACACAATTTGTCTTTCGTTTATCGTCATTCCCATCGGTCTTTTGATGATTTACTTCACCAGCTCCATCCTCGTTGTCTACCTTGCCGCGATTATTGCCGGCCTTTCCATCGGCTTTGCAATGCCTCTTGCTCTCCTCGGCGCGACAAACTGCAACACTGTGGCTGCGGCCACCATGGGCTGTGCCGTTGTGCACGTGGCAGGTCAACTCGGCACTGTCTGCTCCCCTTGGACTTACACTCCCGCTGCATCTCTTTTCAGCGACAGCGCCTCTTTCCGCTATATTTTCGGCTCTATCGTCAGCCTGATTCTCTGCGTTCTCATCGCAATCGCAATTACTGTTGTCAATAAGGCAATTGCTAAAAAGGCTGCGTAACACACTCCTTGCAAACAGCGTAGCATTTTCCGTGCTATGCTGTTTGCAGACCTGACCTTGTCGGAAAATTAACGAGAAATACTTATCAAATTGAATTGTTTAGGAGAGAGATATTATGAATAATGCCTCCCGTAAAAGAACCATTCTTTGCATAATAGTGCTTCTTTTAGCAAACTCCGCCGCGGGCGGGGCGGAATGGTGCTCCTCGGCACTGGCCGATATCGCGAATACTTTCCCCGCTGTGCCTTATTGGGTTATAACCCTTGTAAATAATATACCAAACTTCTGCGCGGTCATATTTACCTTGGTCGCGGGTATACTTGTCAATCGTAAAATCCCTCTTAAAACCATGATTCTTATTGGTATAGGGCTTCATTGCCTCGGCGGTGTGCTACCCGCGCTCGCGGGAAGCCACAGCATGACGCTTATGTTTATCGGGCGCTTTGCTTTCGGCATAGGCTACGGTCTTATGCAGGGCATCGGCGTTTCAATGAGCTTTAAGCTAATTGAAGACAGTAATTTGCGCGTTCATGCAATGGGCTGGGCTGTTGCGGCGCAGTATGCCATGAACATGGTGGCGCAGGTTATTGTCGGCAAGCTCGTTGCCATACAGTGGAACTATGCGTTTTTCATTTACGCATGGAGTGCAATTCCGTTTTTTGTGGTGCTCTTCCTTTGCCCGCATTTTGATGTGGACGAGCATGATCTCTCTGCTCTTGGCGGCGAAGGCAGCAGCATTACCAAAGGCTCGCTCATGGATAGCATCAAAAAGCTTCCCTCTTCCGTTTGGGTTATCACTGTCATTGTCGCGGTGTATATGCTTTGCTATTATCCTATGTTCCTCGTCATTTCGCCTATTGTTGTCGGGCGCGGATTCGGCACGGCGGTTGATGTGGGTGTTGCGATGGTGTTTTACAGCGTGGCTACCATTGTCGGCGGTGTTGTGTTCGGCGCGGTGGAAAAGGTATGCAAGAATAAAACGCTCTGCATTTTTTTGATCGGCGTGGCGCTTAGCCTTGTTGGGCTTTATTACGCATCGAGTTATGCCGCTGTGTGTGCGTGGCTGGTTGTCAGCGGTATAACCTCTACCGGCATTATTCCTGCCTGCATCAACAGCTATAATAAGCAGGTCAGTGATTCCGAATCTTTCCTCGCCACCGGTATAACCGAATCCGGCGTCAATATCGGTGCTGTCCTCGGCACGCCTTTTATCGCGGCGGTTCAGGCTTTCGGCGTGGATGTTGCCACTACGCTTATAATTTCCCCGGTAATCCTTGTCATCATGGGATTTATCACAATAAAGGTCTGCAAAAAGGCATAAATAATATTAAAACGCGCCAGGAGGGGCAACCCAACCGGCGCGTTTTTTGTAGGAGAAAAAATGTATCAGTTATTTACATTGCTTACGGGAATGCTTATTTCCGTAATGGTTGCCGTCAATGGCTCATTGAGCGGAAGAGTGGGCATATATACTTCCACGGTGTTAATCTACATTGTTTCCGTTCTTTTTTCGTTCTCGCTTCTGCTCGCGGGCAAAAAACGCATTTTCCCGGCAAAGCGTTTGCCGCTGTGGCGCTATTCGGCAGGGGTTATCAGCGTCTTTTCCACGGTGTTTACGAATTTTGCCTACGGCAAAATAAGCGTCGTGGCCATAACTGCGCTGGGTCTGCTTGCGCAAACCGTGACTTCATTCATCATTGACGCATTCGGCCTTTTCGGGGTGAAAAAGCGCGGCGTGAGCCTCGGAGGTGCGGTGTGCCTTACCGTTTCTCTCTGCGGCATTCCCGTTATGCTGCACGGAGCGCAGCTTGGTGAAGCGGCGGCTGTCGCTGTGGCATTTGCTTCGGGTGTAACGCTTGTTGTGTCGCGTATGATTAATGCTGAGCTCGCCACGGATACCGGCGCACTCAGCGGCGCGTTTATAAATCACCTTACGGGGTTGCCCGTAGCACTTTTGGCGCTTTTTGTCCTCGGCGGTGAGGAGTTTGTAGTTGCTACTCCGCTCAATTCTGTGCCTTGGTGGGTGTATTTCGGCGGAGTTTTGGGCATTGCAGTGATTGCCGTTAATAATGTGACTGTTCCACGCATAAGTGCCATGCAGGGCACACTTCTGCTTTTTGTCGGGCAAATGGCCGCCGGAACGGTGATAGATATAATTAATAGTGCGGCTCTCTCGCCACGTCTCCTCATAGGCACTGTCATCGTCACCATCGGCGTATGCTTGAATATGGCGCTGGGAGATAAAAAAGCCCCACGGAGCTGATTATCGGCTTCGTGGG